>CALBET010000158.1 GCA_937888665.1 uncultured Acidobacteriota bacterium | reverse complement strand
TTGCGCCGGCGTGCGGAACCGGTTGAGCGTGTCGAGCGAGGTCTCCAGCGCCGGAAAATGCGCACCCCAGAGAGCCTCCCGGCGCCCGGGCAGGCCATGACGCGCGCGCAGGGCGTCCGGCAGGGGATCGTCGAGTTCCGGCGGCAGCCGTCGCAAGGTGTCCAGAATCAGCCGACGGAGATGCCCCGTCGCCAGCGATCCGATCCGTTCATAGACCGGCACGATGCGGCCGGTGTGGTTGCCGTCCTCCGGGTCAGCCTCATCATTCGACTCTGTGTCGGATGAGACCACCTCGTATTGCGGGTTCGACAACCGGAGCCCGCCTGGTGACCGGTATTCGACTTTGCCGTACAGCGAGACGCGTTGCCCGGGCGTGAACACGTCCTGCAAGAACGGCTGGTTCATCCAGACGACCCGGAACAGGCCGGCGTCATCGCGCACCAGCATCTCGAACAGGGAGAAGCCCCGTCGCCGCGTGCGGTGCAGTCCCGCGCTGACCACTTCGCCGCACAGGGCGGCCGATTCGCCCGGCTTGAGGTCGGTTGACCGTCGTAGTTGGCTGCGATCCTCGAATCGCATCGGAAACCGATGGAGCAGGTCGTCCAGCGTGTGGATCCCCGCTTGCTGGAGCTCGCTCGCGCGCCGGGGACCGATGCCTTTCTGAAACCGGAGTTCCTGATTCAGGAGATCGACCGGTGAGAGCGGCGCGCTGGGCGTCACTGCACGACGACCGCCTCGCCCGGGGCCAGGCGGAGCTCAGAGATGCCATAGGGCAGAGGAATCGGTTGGTCGAGTTGGGTGCCCCCTGGGTTGTCCGGGGTCCGCGTGTAGTACCCCACCAGTTCCTGCAACACCTGGACCGGCATGGGCACGCCGCTGATGGTGATGCGCTCGATCTGGATCTGCGCGGCACCGTTGGCAGCCGACACGGTGCCGCTCGCGGCCACGGGCATGCGTCCGCCCAGGTATTGCAGCGGATCGAACCACGTGCGAGTTTGCTGTTCTCGAATCGTGTCGAGATCGATCACGGCGTCGACCATCACCCGCCCGTCGTCCGCGATGCGGATGGTCGGATCAGAGAGCCCTTCCGGAAGCTGGGCCGCGCCCTGGAATCGGAGATAGGCGTTGATTTCAGGTTCCAGCAAGGGGGTGAGCCGCGCCGCATCCGCGGTGGTGTTCGCGTGCCGCAGAATGTCGTCGATCTTCTGCTTGAACCGGGCGCCGAGGTCCGAGGTTGGGGTGTCCGGGGACTGGGCCGACGCGGGTGCGAGCCCGAGCGCCAGGCCGAGCAGCACCGCCGCCGTGCGGCCGGGCCGTCGTCGACTGGATGCCGGTTTAGCCAGACCCGCGCGCCAGACAGTCATCGCAACCCAGTATACAAGTGGTTACCGGGTCTGATTCGGTCGCTGTCGTCTCGGCTGGGTCTGTCCGCCGCGCGCGTTTCGGGCCCGCATCAACAATTCCATCTGCCGCTGCTCCATGCGGCGCTCGAACATCAGAAAACGGACGCGTTGTCGTGTATCCAGGACGGCCTCGACGGCCGCGCGCGCGTTCCGCACCGCCGCGGCCGCCTGCGTCCGCTGGTCTTCCAGTTCCTGCAGGCGTGCTTCGAGGTCGCGGTCGCTCGTGCCTGCGCGTGACGACAACTGCTGCAGGGTGCGCAGCAGGCGTTGGTCCTGTTGCTGGGTGCGACGGCGCACGTCCTGGAGCTGCTTGAGACGGGTGACGAACGGTCCAAACTGGGCGTCCGTCAGCGACAGCGCTTCCTGCGCCTGGACCAGGACAAAGGCATCGAACAACTGCTGGACCTCAGCGGGGCTGAGGTCGGGGCCGACCGCCGGTTCCTGTTGTGCCCGCGCGTTCCCGCTGGCGAGCAGAATCGTGACCGCCACGACGACCGTCCGGGCGGTGGAGCGGAGGCGAACCCGGGCATCGACCGGGTGCCGCGTCATGACGTCTCCACAGAACGGCCGCCAATCTCAGATTCAAGCAGACGCTTCAGCTCCTCGCGTTCGGCGCTCGACAGTTCGAAGACGGCCCGCTCGGCGGCGCCGTCCGTGACGAACAGTTCGGTATTGTCGTCCTCCTCCCACGACGCCGTGTCCGCCATGAGCAACAGCATCGCCCAGCCAGGGTCCGCCGCGGCGGACACGGCGACGGGGCCGGCGGGGCCCGGGAGCGGGCTCTGGCTCTCCTGTCGCCCCACCCGCGCTCCGGCAACGTCGGGTCCCGGCGCGGTTGCCGCCTGCTTGTCGGCCGAGTCCTGCGACCGCGAAGAGACTCCCACGCCTACCGCGAGGCCGACCACCAGCGATGCCGCCAGCGCCGGTCCAAGCCAGACCCACGTCCCGGTGTGTCTGGCCCGCGCCCGCCAGCCAGGCTCCTGCTGTACCGCCTGTTCCAGCGCCCGTCCGACTCGCCGCGGGAAATGCGTCCAGAACAACGGCGACGGCTCGGGGACGTCGCTGGCTGCTCGCCACAGGTCGTCCGCCTCGTCACCGGCGCCGGCTGGATCGTGGCCCGCCATCATCGCCTGCAATGCAGCGAGCTCGTCGCCACAGGCCCCGCACCGCTCAAGGTGGGCGCGCAGGTCGGGTCGGTCTACGCCCTCTGCCAGGTCGACCAGATCGCCGGGGCTGGCGTGTCTCACGACGTGTCCTCCCCCGCCCGGCGCCCCGCGCGTCCGGTACTGCCGGGCTCATCCGGTCCCAGGAGTCTGCGAAGATTCCCCATGGCGTGAAAAAAGTTGGCTTTGACCGCGCCGACCGAACTTCCGACGATGGTCGCGACCTCCCGATGTGGCAGTTCGTGATACACGCGCAGGATCACCACGGCTCGCTGGCGTGCAGGTAGCTGCGCGATGGCGCGTCGCAGCCGCACGGCCCGCGCACCCTGCTCGAGGCGTTCGACCGGGTCGACCACTCGGTGATCTACGGCGCGATCGACCACCAGGGGCTCTGTCACCGGGCGTTTCAGGCTCACCCGATTGAGGCAGAGGTTAACGCCGATCCGATACAACCAGGTCGATAACGACGAATTGGAGTGGAACGATGCGAGTCCTCGATGCGCTCGCAAGAAGACCTCTTGTGACAGATCTGCCGCGTCCTCGTGGTTGCCCATGAAGCGATAGCACAGGCGGTAGACCGCCCGCTGGTGCAACTGTACCAGCAGGTCGAAGGCCCCGGGGCTGCCAGCCAGACACCCACGCACCAGTTCGGGATCGGAGCCATAGCGCGCGGTTCCGGCGGCGACCAAATCGGGTGCCCCGGACAACATGTCACGCCACCGCGTGCCGGCGGCCGACCCCGTCGCAATGTCTGATGTCATCCCTCCCTCCGGCGGCACACGTATGGCACCTTACAACATTAGACCGCGCCCCCGTCTGAAGGTTACATCGTGCGGCGGCCGCCCGAGACCAGGCGCTCCACCTCGTCCCGCGTCGGGAGGCCGCTGCGAGCGCCAAGCCGCCGACAGGACAGCGCGCCGACTGCGTTGGCGTATGTCAACACCGTGTCGACCGACGGCGTCGAGCCGGCGGCGAGCCACCCGGCGATGAAGCCGCCCCGAAACGCATCCCCGGCACCGGTCGAGTCCACGACCGGCACCTCGAACCCGGCGGTCCGGGTTTCTTCGCCGTTGACGATCGCCAGGCTGCCCTGTCGTCCCAGGGTCGCGCACACCAGTCCCGGCTGGAACCGTCTCGCCAGATCGCTCAGCGCCGCCCCGAGACCACGCTTCCCGGTGAACGCCTCGGGAAACGTGGCGGAGGTGACAATGATGTCAATCGCTCCCAACAGCGTGTCCTGACCAAGGCCCGTCGCGTCGATGTCGAGCACGCTTGGAATCCCGGCGCTGCGGGCGTACCGGGCGGCGTGCACGGCGGCGTCCGGCTGGTGCGCGTCAACGAGGAGGATGCGGCCGGACGTCACCACCTCTCGGGCGATGTTGGCGGTAACGAGATTTAGGGATGAATCCCGGCTCCACAACACGGTCCGTCGACCCAGGGTGTCAACCAGAATGACCGACACGGGCTGCGCCGCCGGAGCGATGTCGCACGCCGACAGGTCGACTCCGGCGCACTCCAGCGCCGCGAGCGCCGCCCGTCCACGGTCGTCGTGGCCGAATCGCCCGACGTACCGGGTACGCCAACCGAGTCGTGCGCACGCGGTCAGGGCGGTGGCTGTTTCACCACCCGGCAACTCGGTATACGACCGAAGCTGGTGCTTGCTGTCCGGGGCCGGGTAGTCACCCACGACAGCCAACAGGTCGACGGTATTGACACCGACCCCAATGACATCAAATGGGGCCGTCGCCGTCCCGCCAAGCCCGATCGGCATCTCCACGGCCGGATGGTACCAAACTCAGCGTGCGTCCATTTGACTTTCGCCTTTTGTTTGCATAGGCTTGGGTTCCCGCGCGGGTCTGCACACCGCGCCCAGGCAAGGAGGCTGGATGCAACCGCTCACAAAGCGCCAACGGGAAATTCTGGACTACTTGAACGAGTTCATTGAGGAGCACGGATACGCACCAAGCCTCGAGGAAATCGGCCAGCGTTTCGGCCTGTCCTCGCTCGCGACCGTTCACAAGCACTTGACCAACCTCCAGGACAAAGGCTTTATCCGTCGGGCTTGGAATCGCAGTCGGTCAGTGGAACTGGTGCCGACACGCATGGGTGCCCGGGCGCTCGACCTGCCGCTGCTGGGCTATGTGGCGGCCGGTGTTCCCATCGAGGCGGTGGTCAGTGCGGAGACTGTGGCCGTGCCAGAGGACATCTGCGGTGCGCGAGACACCTACGCGCTCCGCGTTCGGGGCGACTCGATGATCGACGAGCAGATCCGAGATGGGGACCTGGTGGTGGTCGAGGATCGTCAGGTGGCGCGCGACGGCGAGATGGTGATCGCGCTGCTCGACGGAACGGACGTCACCCTCAAGAAGTTCTATCGTGAGGACGGGCATATCCGCTTGCAGCCGGCCAACGACGCGGTCGCGCCCATCATCGTGTCCGCTGAATCGGTTCAGGTGCAGGGGGTGGTCGTCGGGGTCATGCGAAGATACTAGCAGCCCGTGGTGGAAGCTCCGCGTTGCACCGAGACGGGCGGTGGACCCGCCGAATGCAGTGGGACTTTCACCACGGGCTGCTACTGGTCGCTCGGGGGTCGAGTCGGCCTTGTGGGCGAATCCCTTGTCCTTCACCGAACGAGCAAACCGATGAACGAACGCAGGCAAATCAACTTCACTATCGTGCCGGACGAGGCCTCTAGTGAACCCCGTACCTACGCGAATTTCTGCGCGATCTCCCATACCCCCTTCGACTTCACGTTGACCTTCTGTGAGGTGTTGCCTCCAACCGAGGAGGAGGTGCGGGAAGCCAGCGTCGAACGGGTGCTCAAAGCCCCGGTTCGCTCTCGCGTCGTCGTGCCAATGGCGTTCGTGCCGAACCTGATCAACGCGCTGCAGGAGCACCTTCGTGCCTGCACCGAGTCGGGGGGCAGCCCAGGCTGGAACAAGCCGGCCGTGCATTAACACTTGGACGGGGCTGCGCCCCGCACCCCACGCGGCCTGCCGTGGCGCAGGCCTTCAGGCCTGCGAAGCAAGGCTAAAGCCTTGCCCCACAGGTGTCGACACAACCGAGCTACAGGGTGGCGTTCCGGGGGTAGGATTGAGTGTGCATGCAGGACGTTCCGCGCCGGTGCCGGTGCCGCCCCATTCGGCGGCGGTGACTCGTCGGATACTGCGCAGCCTGGAACGACACCATCCGGGCGCGTTCACGGAGCTCACGTTCCGCAACGCGTTCGAGTTGTTGGCCGCGACGATCTTGTCGGCCCAGTGCACCGACGAGCGCGTGAACCAGGTGACACCGGCGCTGTTCGACCGCTACCCTACGCCCGGCGCCCTGGCGTTGGCCGAACCGGAGCATCTCGAGGCGCTCATCCGGCCTACCGGCTTCTTTCGCTCCAAGTCTCGCTCGCTCGTGGGGATGGCGCGGGTGGTGGTAGAGCGACATGGGGGTGTGGTGCCGGCGGATCTCACGGCGCTGGTGGCGTTGCCCGGCGTCGGCAGGAAGACGGCCAACGTGGTGCTCGGCCACGCCCTGGGGGTGCCTGGTTTGCCGGTCGACCGTCACGTACTCCGCGTGGCCAACCGGCTGGGCATCGCCCGCTCAAACGACCCGGTGGTCGTGGAGCATCAACTGGGGGCCGCCCTCCCCAAGGCCCGCTGGACACTCGCGTCTGACACGCTGATTCTGCACGGGCGGCGTATCTGCAAGCCCAGACCCTTGTGCGATCGATGTGACGCGCGAGGCGACTGCCTCCATGTCGAGGTGACCGGACCGAAGGCCCCGCCGCCCGCGCGCCGCGCTCGGGCGGCCGGTGCGCCCGTGTCGTCCGCGTCGCAGGGCCGACGGTCACTGGGTGTGAAAAAGCGATGACGCGCGAGCGGTTCGAACGTCTCGCGGACGAGGCGCTCGCCAGCATCCCTGACAAATTCCGCGCGGCGATGCGTAATATCGCGATCGTCGTCGAGGATCAGCCGGACGCCGCCGTCTTGGAGGAACTGGGTGTCGATCCGCCAGATACCCTGTTCGGGTTATACGAAGGGGTGCCACTGCCGGAACGGCAATGGGACCATGGCAATGTTCTCCCGGATCGAATCTCCTTGTTTCGGGTACCGATCGAGGAGGCGTCCGAGAGTGACGACGATGTCGTGGTCACCATCGGCGAGACCTTGATTCACGAGGTCGGACACTATTTTGGACTCAGCGAAGAAGAGATCGAGGACATCGAGAAGCGCTACTGGCGCCGGCGGCCCTAGTGCCGGACCCTGGAAACCGCCGATACGCAAGCGATTCGGTCAGCACTTTCTCGAGGCGGCCTGGGTCGCCAAGCTGGTCGCCGCCATCGACCCGCGGCCAGGCGAACTCTTCCTGGAGATCGGGGCGGGACGGGGTGAACTGACACGGCCGCTCGCGACAGCGGGAGCGCGCGTGGTCGCGGTCGAGATTGATCGAGCCCTGGCGGCGGCGCTGGCCGAATCGATGTCGGCAGACGACGTACAGGTGGTCACCGGTGACATCCTGGCTCAAGATTTTCCCGGTCTGATTGCGGCGGCGCCCGGTCCGCCGACGACCAACGCGCGGCTGGTCGGGAACATCCCCTACAACCTCTCGGCGCCGATTCTGCGGGCGCTGGTCGACACGCAGCGCCAGGCCGGCTGTTTCATCGACGCCACGCTGATGCTGCAGCGCGAGGTGGCGGACCGGATCGTGGGTCGTCCAGGCTCGCGGGACTACGGGCCCCTGGCGATCCTGGTCCAGGTTGCCGCTGACGTTGAGCGTGTTCTGGCCCTGCCGCCCGGGGCGTTTCGTCCACCACCGAAGGTGCGTTCCGCGGTGGTGAGGTTGACGTTTCGGCCCTCGCCCGTGCCGATTCGCCATCCGGCGCTGTTCGATCGGCTGGTGCGGAGCCTGTTCACCCAGCGGCGCAAGACGGTGCTCAACGCCGTTGGACCGATCACGCGGGCGGTGTCGCAGCTGCCGCCGCGTGCGCTGCTCGAGCGGGCTGGGCTGGCGCCCGATCGGCGCCCGGCCACCCTCGAGCTGGCCGAGCTGGCGCGGTTGTCCGAGGCCCTGGCCGGCCCCGAACCTGTGCTAGAGTAACCCGCAGTCTCTCGACCGGTACCGCGCCGCGCGCGTCCCGTGACGAGGCTTGAGAATACCCTTCCCAGGCGCACCCAGGCGCCTGACACCGCAGGAACGGTGACGCCGGTCTCCCCGGCGGTATGTGCCGCGCGTCGTCGATGACCGACGGATTGGCGCGTGGCGACAATTTCCTTGTTGTGAGGAGTTTCGTGCGTTCTCGCGTCTGCTGTTGCGTAGGTCGCGCGCACTATGTCCAGCATCTCCACATCCGCGACACCCCCCATGAACGGGCCGGTTCTTGACGTGATCCCGCTCGGCGGTTTGGGTGAGTTCGGCATAAACATGCTGCTCGTGGTGTGGGAAG
>CALBET010000157.1 GCA_937888665.1 uncultured Acidobacteriota bacterium | reverse complement strand
AGTTGGAGATGTTCGACGAGGGCATCGAGGTCGTCCACCCGACGCTCGAGACAGTATGGATAGTCGGCATCGCTCGGCTTGTCTGAGAGCCCGCAGCCGATGTGGTCCACGGCGATGACCCGATACGAGTCACGGAGCTCCGTAATCAGACGACGAAAGAAGAACGACCACGTGGGGTTGCCGTGCACGAGGACCACCGGGTCGCCGACCCCTTCGTCGACATAGTGATAGCGGTGGCCCTGGACGTCCAGCCAGTGGCTCTCGAACGGGTAGAGGTGGCGATAGGCAGAGAGGTCCACGCCGGCGTTACCACTCGAGCCCGAGCAGCAGGCAATTCAACCCGCTCCCGATGCCGAAGAAACCGACCCGCTGGCCCCGCTCGAGCTCGCCGCGTTCGTCGGCGATGGCCGCGGTAATCGGCACCGAGACGGTACCGATGTTCCCGAGATATTCAAAGGTCGAGAAGTCCCGCTCGAGCGGGATCGCCATGGCGGCCAGGACGGCGGCGCGGTGGGGGGCCCCGACCTGATGACAGATTACGCGGTCCGGTCCTCCAGGCCATCCGAACTCGGCCACGAGCGTGTGGTACGCGTCAGTGCCCAGGACCACACCGTGGTGGAGTGTCGCCACGGCGTCGGTCTCCATGACCACAGGCCCCCCGGTGGGGAGCGTGGGGTCGGAACCCCAGTGACTCAGTCCGTGGTGTTCCGGCGCCGCACGCACCACCCCCCCGAGCAGGCGGTGGCCGCTGGCCGATCGCGAGGCGTGGGTCAGGACGACGCCGATCGCGCCTGACCCGCCCGTCATGGTGGCCATGGACTTCTTGAACATCTGCATGCTCGGATCGGCCACCATGCGCGCGATCGTCGTGTCGACGATCTGGCGGGCGGACTCGCACGAGACGACCAGGCCCGCCTGGATCTGCCCGAGCTCGATCGCGTTGGCGACCTGGAGGATGGCGTTCATCACCCCGAGGCAGGCGTTGCAGGTGTCGTGCACGATGGCCGCGCCTCGGATGCCCAGGGCGTCGGCGGTGGCGCAGGCGGTCGCCGGCTCGAGGTTGTCTCGGCAGACACCGCCGTAGACCAGCATGCCAATCTCGTCGGGCGCGACCCCGGCGGCGGCCAGCGCCTTGCAACCGGCCTTGGCGGCGCCGTCGGACATCCGCTGGCCGGCATCCCAGAACCGGCGCTCGCGCACGCCGGTCAGGGCCGCGATCTGACCCGTCGGCAGCCGCAGCGCGGCGTAGATCGGCGCGAGACGTTCTTCGAGCGCAGCCGATGTGACGACATTGGGGGCGAGCTCGTAGCCGATCGACTCGATGTTGACGTGTGAGTAACGCATCGCCACGCGCGTCCCCGTCAGGCGACGAGCCGCACCCCGAACTCCTGCACTTCGTAGATTGGGATCCCGTCAACCGACAGGCACCCGCGACCGGTGATTGTCGGGGTCGCTCCCTCCTCGACCCGGGTGACCACGACGTCCACCTCGACCCGCCGGTTGCTCGGGACGATCTGGCCTCGGTAGATCCAGGTGTGCGTGCGGCCGACCGCGATCGGTTCGAAGCGATGCGTCTGCCGCACCTGCTGGCCCCAGCGATCGAGGGCGGCCAGTTTGAGCAGCTGCAGGAACGATTCCAGGCCGAGCGAGCCCGGACACACCGGGTCCTGGCAAAAATGCGCGGCGAAAAACCATTCGCGTGGGTCAACCTGTTTGACGCCTCGGATGAATCCGAGTCCGGCCGGGCCTCCATCGGGGATAAAGAGCTCGACCTCGTCGATCATGCGCAGCGCGCGTGCCGGCAGAGCCGCCCGGCCGTCCGACGGCGTACGCGTCGTATCGTTCGGGGTGCTCGGGGCCAGCGTCTCCAGGGCAAACCGCCGCGCGCGCCGCACCTCGTCGGCGCCGGGTGTGTAGCGCCGGGTAGACGCGTCGCGGATGCCGACCTGTTGGGACAGCGCGACCGACGAGAAGAAGCCAAACTGCGTGTCGCCATCGTAGACGATCCGGCCGGCCTGCCAGACCTGCATGTCGAACGACTGGACAATCATGCCCGCGGCCTCGGAGACCTTCGTGATCCGGACGCGCACGGTCAACGTCCCGGCGTCGGCAAACACCTCTTCATACAACGTCGCCGTGCCGCCGAGGTTCCGGAACGACAGGTCGTCCTGGCTGCGCAGCGCCGACCCGAGATACGCCGCGAGCCATCCGCACGGTTGCAGAGCGATTTCCAGGACGACGGCGAACGGCATGGACGGCTGGCGGTTGGCCCGAAAATACCAGGCGTCGGGCGGCACGTCATACTGCGCTTCGATCCATCCGCCCGGCGCGAGTGTCCAGGCGTTGGCGTGAATGGCGGTGATGCGGTCGAGAAACTTGAAGGGTGGCCCCGGGAGTCGGGCAATACGCCGGTCGGCATCGAAGACGCGGTAGCGCTCGCCGAACGCCTCTGACGGCTTCCCGACCGCGAAGGCCAGGATGCGGTCGTTGTCATACAACGCTGGACGCGGGCCCACAGGGACCGCCGTCTCGCCGATCGCCGCGACCACCGTCCCGTCCGTGGCGACCACCGGTGGCGTCGCGTCCCGCGTCTGTTGCCAGGTGGTCTCGATCTGCTCGCGCGTGGCACCGGTCATTCGCAGTGACATATTGGTGAACTGGACAATCCGCTGTCCGTCGGCGTAGATCAGCGCGTCGGCCAGCGCGTACGGCTCGGGATGGTATCCGCACTCCTTGAGCTGCACCTCGTAGGTGACCACCTGCGTCGCTTGCGTGACCGGCCCGCGGCACCGCAGCGCACTGGCGACGCCCGGCACCGGCTCGTAGCAGACGCCGCTCTGCTCCGTCACCCAGCCCATCCGCATGAGGAACACCCGCAGGGTGTGGAGGCAGCACTCGTACATCAGCGTGCCCGGCATGACCATGTCGTCCACGAAGTGGCAGGTCAGAAACCACGCGTCGTCGCGGATGTCCGCTTCGGCGCGGATCAGCCCGACGCCGAATCGTCCGCCCGTCGGATTCAGTTCCACGACACGGTCGATCAGGCGCAGACGTCCACCGGGCAGACGCACCGGTGCGCGCAGACCGAGGCCGTCGAACTGAGAACCGAAACAGCCGGCCAGATCGCCATGGCGCAGCGCCTCGACCTGGTGCGCGTCGTACGATTCGACCGCCATCGGCATGAGATCTCGCCAG
>CALBET010000156.1 GCA_937888665.1 uncultured Acidobacteriota bacterium | reverse complement strand
TGGAGGCAATCGAACTGGCGAATCCGTTCATCTGGTTCGACGACCAACCGCTGCAGTTTGAGATTGAAGAACTGCAGGAATGCGGTCTCCTGGACCGCTGGGTGAAGGTCGATTTACTCAGCGAGCCTGATCAGCTGGGCACGCTTCGGATGTTCGGGGAGCTTCGGATGTTCGGGGAATGGTGATGGACAGCAGAACCGCTAGCGGTCTTGGTCGTCGATCAACCTCTGAATCAGATTGGCGATGTGCTGCTGTCCGCTAGCGGTCGCATCCAGCTTGCCGCGCATCTCGGTGAAACCCCGATCGACGTGAGTGCGGAGATCACCGAAGTCCTCACGAAGGGCGTTGAAACTCGCCGTTGTAGCGTTTCGGAAGTCGCGGATCTCGGTTCTGATCTCGGTGACATCCCGGTCGGCGGCACCGGCGAGGACCCGTGCCGCCGCGGCATCCTGCTCGGCCGCATTAAGCCGCCGACGGATGTCGCTGAGTTCGTCCTGACTCACGGCTACCAGCCTAGCCCTGTGACATGCGCTGAGCGGGCCCCATCTCATTGGTCCTGTGGACACCGGCGTGGTGGTCATCGGGGGATCATTCCACGCCGGGAACGAACACAATTTTGACGGCGGGTTCCACCATCGCCTCCGGCGCTTCGTCGAAGGTGGCAATCCTCGTGATGATTGCGCCGGGATCCAGTCGTCCGGAGGTCACGAGATCCAGAACCGCTGGCGCGGTCGCACGGGCGTGCACCCGGCTGATCTCGTACCGCATGCCTTTCAGATACATGGCCTGCAGTGGCAGCGTCGCGCTTGCGGTCGCGCCCCCGGACACACTGGTGCAGGTGCCACACGGTGCGGTTGCTGATAGCGCTAGGTCGCGGCCGGCATCAAGGACGCAGGCATCCACGGTGATCGGGAACCGTTCGTCCCCGACGGCATCCTTGAGCGCGGTGATCGGCGCTTCCACCGCTGCGGCGCCGAGAGTGCCTGCGAGCCTCAGTCGTGCTGGATCGTGATCGACATAGACCACCCGTTCGCTGCCGAGCGCGATCGCCGAGGCAACCGCATACAGGCCGACCGAGGGTGCGAGTCCGCCGACGACCAGAACCTGCGCCCCCGGCATCTCCGAAAGAGGTCCTGCCACACATCGATAGCCATCGCTGACGTTGTCGGGGATGCCCGCGGCAACGACCGGATCCATGCCATCGGGCAGTGGCAGCAGCGCATGGTCGGCGAACGGCACACGGACAAGGTCGGCGAGCGCACCGCCGAGGTCCACACCGCCGTGCGGTCCGAGTCCGAACGCGGTGCCGGGTGGGACTGCGGCACATGCGTTGGAATGCCCGCGGCGGCAGGGTGCGCAGTCCCCGCAGCTCGCCTGGAACGGAACGATGACCCGCTGTCCGGGCACCAATCCCGTCACCGCGTCGCCAAGCTCGACGATCTCGCCGACCATCTCGTGGCCCATCGCGAATGGCGGGGTGATCGGGTAGAGCCCGAGCGCGATGACCGGATCGAGATCGCACCGTGCGACAGCCAGCGGGCGTACCAGTGCGTCGCGTGGACCACTCAACTGCCGATCGGGGCACTCCTGCCACTGAAGCGAACCCGGTCCGCTGAATACCAGATGCCGCATGTTTCACGCACCTCCGGCCGACAATCTATTACACCTAAGACATGATCTTTAGCCATGCCGCACTGGTCAGATTGCGAGTTCACCGGACATGACTTCCGCGATGAAGACCTCACCGGTCTGCGCACCGAGCGGGGGGTGTTCATCGAATGCGATTTCAGCGGCGTCAACTTCTCCGAATCGGTACATCTCGGTTCGGCATTCCGCAACTGCCGATTCGTGCGGAGCACCCTGTGGCACAGCACCTTTCGGAACTGCAGCATGTTGGGATCGACATTCGAGGACTGCCGGATGCGGCCGATCGTATGCGACGAAGTCGACTTCACGCTGACCGTGCTGGCAGGGGCCGACTTGAGGGGGGTTGATCTATCCGGCTGCCGACTCAGGGAGGCGTCGCTGGTGCGGGCCGATCTGCGCAAGGCAGTGCTGCGGGGCTGCGATCTGACCGGGGTGCGTACCCAGGGCCTGCGACTCGAGGAGGCCGATCTGCGCGGTGCCCGCATTGATCCCACCCTCTGGACCACAGCGGCCTGCCGGGGCGCCCGCATCGACGTCGCGCAGGGGCTGGCCTTCGCCGCCGCGCATGGCCTCGATGTTTCGGGGGAGTGAGCGTCGCAACGCAATGCTCAGCTAGCGGACTTCAGCCGAATCTTCCACCGCACGAAGCTGAGATAGCCCACGCTCAGCAACGCCAGCATGGCCATGTCGAACAGCCAACTCGACGCGGTGTGCTCCCACCAACGATCCTTGGGTGTCAGTGGCCCCGGCACCAGGGTGGTCAGGTCCACCGTTGATGCCGACGCGGCGAATCCCCACCGTGCCGGGGTCAGCCAGGACATCTGGTCGAGCACCATCCGGTCGGTGACCGGGATCATGCCGCCGGAGAACACCAACTGACTCATGATTGCGACCACCAGTAGCGGCATGATCTGCTCGTTGGACTTCGCCAACGCCGACAGCGCCAGGCCCACCATGGCCGCGGTAATGGTGGTCGCGGCCATTGAGACGAAGAGTTCCAGTGTCGCGTTGCCCAACACCGTCGCACCCTGGGTCGGGCCGCCCATGCCGATGACCGTGATCGCGGTGACGATCGAGGACTGCAGAATTGCGAACACCGAATACACGCACACCTTGGCCATCAGATAGGCCGTCGTCGAGAGCCCGACCGCCTGCTCCCGCCGGAAGATCGCCCGTTCGCCGATCAGGTCCCGAATGGTCAGCGCGGTGCCCATGAAGATCGCCCCGACGTTGAGCAGTACCAGGATCTGCCCCGGCTGGTTCGGGGCGTCGCCCATCGGGTCCGGGATCCCGAACCCGGTGGTTCCGGGCACCGCCAGTGACAGCACACCCATGATGAACGGCAGTAGTGCCAGGAAGATGAAGTAGCCGCGATCGGAGATGATCAGCCGGACCTGGCGGCGCACGATCGTCGAGAACTGGCGCAGCAGGCTGGTGTGGGTGGGTTCACCGATGTCCGACGGCGCCTCGACCGGGGGAGGCGGCGGCGTCGGGCCGGCCAGAGCGACGTAGCGGTCGCTGGCCGCCTGCGGATCACTGGCCACGGTGCTGAAGATGTCCGCCCAGTTGGTGGTTCCCATCACCGGGCCGATCTGAGCCGGTGGTCCGCGGAACGCGGTCATCCCACCCGGGGCGAGCAGCAAAACCTGATCGCACACGTCGAGGTAGGTCAGCGAATGCGTCACCACCAGCACGACGCGGCCGGCGTCGGCCAGATCGCGCAGCATCGTCATCACCTGACGATCCAGTGCCGGGTCCAGACCCGAGGTCGGCTCGTCGAGGATCAACAGCGAGGGGCCGGTCAGCAACTCCAGTGCCACGGAGGCCCGCTTGCGCTGGCCGCCGGACAGCCGATCGACCCGGGTATCGGCGTGCTGAGTCATCTCCAACTCGCCGAGCACCTCCGCCACCACCTGTTGGCGATCCTCGCGGGTCGTGTCCGGCGGCAGTCGAAGTTCGGCGGCGTACATCAGGGCCTGATTGACGGTCAACTGCCCGTGAACCACGTCATCCTGGGGCACCATGCCGATCCGGGAACGCAGCGCGGCGTAATCGGCGTGGACGTTGCGGCCCTCGAAAGCGACCGTCCCGCTGCTCGGATGGGTGTAACCGGCGATCAGACGTGCCAGGGTGGACTTGCCGGCGCCGGAAGGCCCGATGATGGCCGTGAGGGTTCCGGGCCGCGCGAGTAGCGAGATGTTGTCCAGCAGGGTCTTGTTGTTCTCAATCGTCCAGGTGACACCACGCACGTCGAGTCCGCCGGTACCCGTCGCCGCGGTTTCGGTGCGGCGCAGCAGGTTTCCGCTCGTGAACACCAGGTCGACGTTGCCGATCGTGACCACGTCGCCGTCGTTCAGCAGCGCGGTGTTCACCCGGTCGCCGTTGACGAACGTTCCGTTGATCGAACGGTTGTCGACGATTTCCGTCCCGCCCGGAGTTGGGATCAGCGTGGCGTGGTGGCGTGACGCCAGCACGTCCGGGATCACGATGTCGTTATCGGTTGCCCGGCCAATCTTCAATGCTCCCGGTGGCACCTCCGCGGAAGATCCGGGCCGCAGGATCTTGAGCATTGAGGTCGCCCGAGTCGATCCGGAACCGCCGCGCGCCGGCGATGGCCCCATCTCAGTGGGCGCGGCATCCGGGGCCGGAGGCACGTGCGGGGTCGGCGGAAGCGTCGGGGGAAGCGTCGGGGTAAGCGTCGGGGGCGGCTGATACGGCGGGCGGGTCGGAGGTTGGGTCGGCTGCCCCGGGATCATTACCGTGGAGGTCTCGGGCGGTCGGCCGACTATGCCCTGCGGCCGGCCCACCTCGAAGCTCAACGGCGGGCCGTCCGGATTTCCCAGATTCACCGTCATGCCGTCGCTGATCACTACTTCCTGCACCCGCCGGCCGAAGCTGTACATCCCGTTGAGGGAACCGTTATCGATCGCCATCCAGCGACCGCCGGACACGGTCGGGTCGAACCGCAGCACGATGTGCGCGCGCGACACCAATGGATGGGC
>CALBET010000155.1 GCA_937888665.1 uncultured Acidobacteriota bacterium | reverse complement strand
TCGATGTCGCGTTGAATACCACCCTTGAGGTGGTCATCGAGGTCGCCTACACGACAGGGGACGACTTCGAGATTGAATCCGTCGAGATAGAGGGTTCCACCCAGAAGGTGTACGTCCACGGCGAAGAGTTCGAGTAGCTTGCTCCGACATCAAGGCGCGACCGGCCGTCACCTGACACCCAGCGGCAAGCGCGGGACCACCGCCACCCCGGACACGCCGGGCCACCGGCCTGCGCGCTTGCCGCTTGTTGCATCGAGCCGCGATCGGCCGTCATGGCCGGCTGAGCCGTGGAGAGCGTTCTTCCACTGGTGGCATTGAGGTGCCGCGATCGGACACCTCCGGGGCGGGCGTCGGCTACGATCCCATCGGGATGGATGGGGCGCGATGAACGGTGCACGCGTGTCGGAAAAGGTTCAGAAGCGTGCTGCCTCGATTCTAGGCGTCGGCGCTCTCTTGCTGCTCGTCTCCCTTCGGCTTCCATGGCTGGCGCTCGTACTTGGCGCTCCTCTGTTTGCCGCGGGGACGCTTGGGCTCCTCGGCCAGCCATCGCTTAGCCTAGCGGCTTGGTCCGTCAACGCGTTGCGCCCCTCTCGCGCCGTTTCCGTGGTTGCCGGCCTGGTGGATCTCACTCTCGGGGCTGCGATGTGTGCGATCGGTATCGGCCTACTACTCGGCCAGTTGGAGGAGAGACGACGGCAGGACACAGCCCAGGCCCGTGAGAATCAACGCGTCGCTGATGACGCCCGTAGCCAGCAGGAACTGCGGAACGGTGCGCCGGAAGCCCTGGCAGCTATCGACCCCTTGTTCGAGATGGCGAACGGTCAGATTGACGCTGGTGACCTCCCTGCTCTCCGGGTCACCCTGAGCGAAATAGACTCCAGGCTTGTGCCGCTTGAACAGTTGTTGCAGACCGCTGCGGTGCGCGCGCGGTCCGCTCGCAGGAGAGCGCTTCAGGACTCATTCCTCGGACTAGAGGCAGCAGAGAGGGCTGATAGAGCTACCAAGAACAAGGAGAATCCGCGGGCGGGGGAGCCTCCGGGGCGGCAAACGGGCCCGCTCGCCAGAGTCGATGGCGAGCCGCCGATCGAGAAGCCCACCATCGTTGAGAGAGTCTCTGGGGGAACCCCTTCGGAGCTTCCCCCAAGGAGCAGCGTCGGCCAACCGCAGTCGAGAGTAGGCGGCCGAGAGGAAGCTCGGATCTTGCGGAAGGCCATCCGCGACCTGGAGCGGTTGGGGCGGGCCATGGGGCCCTTGCGCACATCCCCCGACAACAGCGGGCTCGGAACTTGCGGCAGGCTCATGCGGGAGCGCCAGCCGTTGGCCCGTGAGTTGAGGCAGGAGGCCGAGACGATCAAGGGAAATGCTGGCTTGTTTCTCGGGGCCGCTGCCATATCGCTGGAACTCTGCGTCTCCTGTCTGGAAGACGCAGAAGAGCACTGCGACATGGTGCGAAGCTCGTTGAATGAAGTGGGCAACTAGTTCTTTGGCCCGCCTAGGACGGAGACGTCGTCGCATGCCGCATCAGTAGGCGATTTTCGATATCGGCTGTCGCTGACCGGTTGCGAAGCGCTGGCTATTTGGACACGAGGGACCGCACAGCAGCCCCTCGCGGCCGTCCAGGTCGCTACCTCCGAGACCGGGAGTCACGTCATCTGAACACTCGGTTATGAGGCGACGACCAGCGCAGTGGCGACGTCGTGCGTTTGGGAGGTAGTGCTGGCGGTGCTGTGCGGGCCATTTCGGGTCATTTCGGGTCAGAAACCCGCACAACCCGCACGGGTTCGTGGGCCGGCGCGGGTCATGAACCTCGTCGGCGCGACCGCTCTTGACCGCCGGTCAAACACCGCCTGCCAGCCACTCAGACACCGCATCCGTGACCGAGCCAGGTCCGAGGAGACGGCGCAGCAACCCGTTGACGGCACCGGCGCCGGGAAGTTCGTCCGGCGAGTCGTAGCCGGAAAGGCCGAGGGCACTCTGGGTCCACCGGAGAATCGTGCAGTCTTTCCCGCTTTCGCCCCATAGGGCGTCGATGATTGCGCGGCCTCCGGGCACTTCCTCGAACTGGTTCGCCAACGCGGTGATTGCGGAGGTCTCAAGCGCATCCGTGTTGACTGCGACGAGCAGGGAACCAGCAAGATCGGCCACTGCCTGCGGCCGCGTCAGCGGCAGGTCCCAGCCCGGCCAGAGCCAGCCGATCGCCCCCAGCCAGTCCTTGTCCGATCTATTACCTCGCGTGCCCGGTTCCACACGTTGGGTGTAGACGTGGACCCAGGTCGACCAGGAAGGCTGGTCACCGGACGGCGGCGGTTCGTTACAGGCCCGTTCGGAGTTCCAGGCCGGCCTTGCACCGTCTCCCCGATCCTCCGACGCGAGGCGTTCAAGCACCAGCCGAGCTAGCCAGCCCTCCCACCGACTATTGGCGGGAGGAAGCTCGCCGTGGCGCCCGACGAATCGGTTCAGGGCCATGCACTCATCCAGATCGGGAAACGCACTCTCAAACACGGACACGCTGGCATCCAGGTGGCCGTCCTTGGGCTGCTTCGCCCAGTGCAGTCGGGCCAACGCGCTACAGGCGCTGTGGCCAGCGCTGAGGTGCCCCACCCGCTCCTGCCGACTGCTCTGACCGATGTAGAGCACTCTGGTTGGGTCGACCGCGCGCGGGATCTCCCAGCCGGCCGCGCTGACTACGTACACGTAAGAACCGATCGGGATGTCGGCCAGCGAGCCGCCATCCTTCGGGACGAAGGCCCCGGTGTCCGTCAGGGCACCCTGAACCACCGTCGCCGGTGTTCCCAGGCCCAGGTCCAGCGCAGTAGTCGGCTCATGACTGGTCATTGCTACTCCGTGGTTCTTTCTGAGCTTCCATCACCCTCACCGGCTCGTCCACCAGCGTCCCCAGCCCCCACAGCCCCACCATCGCCTCCCCCAGCCGCCGCGCTACGTCGATGTCGTCCAGCACGCTCCTGGCGATGTCATCGCCAAGACCGGCGAGCAGATCCGACATCTCGCCGCCGCCCACCTGCCAGCCCTCCCACGTCCGCCCATCACGCCCCCGCAGCACCGGATGCTGGCACATCAGCACTCCCGACCAGGTCCGCGCTGGCCCCATCAGCCGATCCCGCCAAGTCCAAAGGTCACACAGCGTCTCTGCGTTTCGCGGTGACGGCGAGGACGTGACCGCATCGACGATCTGCGCCCGCTGCTCCACCCTTTCTGGCAAGGCGCGGTACAGCCAGTGCTGCTTCTCCTCCAGCACCTCGAAGAGCCCCCGTACGAGGCTCAGGAAGCCCTGGTGCCACTCCCCCGGCTCCTCCCCAGGCCAGCCAGCCGCCAGCCACAGGAGTTCTGGCAGATCCCGCAGGTGGATCACGTCGTCGCCCTCCGGCCCACCGTCTGGGTTGAAGTCATCCAGACGCAGGCTTCGCACCGCGCCCACCTCGTAGATCCGCCGCCACCCTTGGTGTCGATTCGGCCCCGCCGGCAGCACCCTCAGGTCGCGTTCGTGCAGCCCTGCGTTGACGTCGCGGAGCATGCCGCTGAGCGCCTCGCTGAGCCAGTTGGGGGTCCGGCACCAGCCCTGCATGTCCAGCGCCGACCAGACCAGCCTGTCGCCGGCCCTGCGAACACGCCACAGAGCTTCGCGGTGCAGGGGACGGGCGACGCCCTCGACCCAGGTGACGTGGTAGCTGCCGACGCGCTGCGCCTGATCCCCGAGGTACTCCTGCCGGGACCAGGGTTCACCATCCTCCTCGTGAAGCTGCCAGAGCGGCGCGACGCGGGCCGCCACGGGCTCGATCTCGTCGATGGTGCCAAGCGGCTCGACGAGGAGGTCGTAGCGCGCGTGCGCGGTGGTAGCGCCGAAGGGAATGGGGAACGTCACAGGTGCCGACCTCCGGGCGGCAGCAGCAGCGGCTGGGGCCTCTCGTCCTTGGACGGAGGTCAGGTGGCCGACCCATGACGGTAGCCCCGGCGCCTGGGTTGAGTAAAGGAACTGGGTTTGGGCGAAATCGCCAAGATCCACTTCCTTCACAGACGCTCGCGCCCCGGCCAGGATCGGTCCCCTTGGAGGCCCCGATGTCGATGCTATTCCTGTACCTCCCGCCCGACCCCGAGGCCCGTGCCGCGCTGTGGCCGGGCTGTCCGCTGACGCTTGACCTGGGCGACCAGCGCGGAGTGCCTGGGCACGTGGTGGACGTCGTAGCCGACGATGGCGAGTCGGGCAGCCCGGAGCCGATGCTGGACCTGCTCAGCGACCTGCTGGCACGGTGCGAACGGGAACGGCAACCCGCTCTCCTGGTGCGCTGCCGTTTCGAGGCTGCCCCCCTGTTCGGGCACCTCCCCACCCCCGTGATGCTGCACCTCACGGAAGCCCCGGCGGAACGCGCGGAGCATCTCCAAGCTCTTGGCCTCGACCCGGCGGAGTTCGGCGGTCGGGATGTCCCGCTGCTCCTGCTCTCGATGAACCGTCGACTGGCTCGGGACGACGGGGCCGACGAGTACGGACTCCTCTGCGTGCAGCCCGGTCAGGCTGTCGGCGTGGGCATGGACGCGGGGCTCGATGCGCGCCCGGATGCGGACCAGCCGAGGGATCAGCAAACCGACACCGCCCTGAGCGCGGTGCACATCGTCTCCCCGCTTGACCGTGACGGCATCGCAGCCCTGCGCCCCCTTGTGGCAGGAGCCATCACCGCTGTGACCGGCCCCGCGGGCAGCGGCAGATCCACGGCGGCGGCCACGCTCGCCGGCCCCGATGCGATGGTGTTGCACACGTCCGAAGTGGTGGAGTCCGTCCTGGCCAGCGCCCGCGCCGGGGAGTCGATCTACGACATCACCGGCCCCCTCCTGGCCCAGACGCTGGTGGTGGACGAAGTGGGCTGGCTCACGGGACGCGAGCGCACGCTGGAGGCCCTGCGAGAGCTTCTCTTGCAGCGCAGGTCGACGAGCGCGACCACGATCCTGGTCGACGGTAGGGCCGATGGAAGCCTCGTGGAGCTTCTGCGCGGGCTGGAGCCGGTCGGCATGATCCAGATGGCCGGGGTGTGTCTCTAAGTCCGTGTAAACCCCAGTTCTCCGGTCGCGCGCCTCCGTG
>CALBET010000154.1 GCA_937888665.1 uncultured Acidobacteriota bacterium | reverse complement strand
TCTTGGCGGACACCGGCGGAAGCGGTCGACCCGCCGCCAAAGGCGAGTGACGCAGTGAGAGCGACTGCCATCGCGGCTCTCGGTCCGGCCGCGTGTGTCCAACGGCGTGCAACGGTGACCATGGTTGATGACCTCCATTCAGAACAGCGAAAGATTCCAGCGCGCTCCCGCTCTGAACCGATAGCTGGTGTCAAGGGCGGTGCCATTCACCCGTGAAGCGGTCGGAATCTGCAGGATCGCCTCGAGAATGTACGTCGGTTTGACGAACTGGACCCCTACGTCCACATCCCAGGTGGTTCCGCCGGAGTTCGGATCGTCGATTCCACCTTGTGCATTATTGTCGTGCCAGGCGAGATTGCTTTCGACGACCCCGTACAAGAAACCAGGTACACCAGCACCAAGCTCACGGGGCCAGACTCGATACTGAAACGAGACATCGGTCGAGACGGCGTCTCCGAATGTGAAGCCGTCGGCCTCCCGGTTCCTTCGGTACGCGGCGGATGCATCGAGCTCCCAGGCCAGCGTCTGCCACGTCGCTGCGACGCCACCAAGTCCATCCCATGATCCCGAACCGAGTTGCAGCGGTCTCGGCAGGGCACCCCAGCGGTCAGACGCGTCATGGCCGCCGGTCGGGATCTCGAGACCGCCAAACGGTGCGAGCCTGAAGGTCGAGCCCGGTCTGTTGACGGCGAGCACGGTGTATCGGCCAAAGACCGTGGTGTCGCCGACACCGCGGGTCCTTCTGGTCAGTCGCCCGCCGTCCCCGTTGACGACGAGCGACTTGTTGAGGACTGGAATCGCCGTGAAGATGGCCAGCCGTGACGTGATGCCGACCACCAACGCCAGCGGCACTGTCTGAACGGTGAGGTCTCGGTCAGCGGATATGCGGTTGTCGTCACTGCGAATCAGGACATATTGGCCGCGGAGGACCGCCTGGCCCTTCGCGACGGGGAGCGCGGTCAGGAAGGTGATCGGTCCTGCCCCCCCGGTGCCCGGCGTCAACAGGGTGACCATAACGAAGCACGCGAGCAGGGCGTGTCTTTTCATCTGCGGTCCCCCCATGCGCGGGCTCGCGGGGAGCCCGGTGGTCCGGCAACGTCCGCCGCCCTCCGTCGCGCGATGACCCATGGACCGCATGGTAGTCCTGCCAGTCGAGTGGAAGGTCAAGCGCTTCGAATCGCTCGCTCAAGCTCCGACGAGGGGACGGGAAGCGCCAGTGTTAGACTTTTTCGGGAGGGACGCGACGGTGCCAGCGGACGGGACGGTGCGACAGGTTCGAATCGGGGGGATCGCCGCGGCGCTCGGCCTGAACCCCAAGACGATCCGCTATTACGAGCAGATAGGGCTGCTCCCGGTCCAGGCACGGACGGCGTCCGGCTATCGCGTGTACGGCCCAGCCGACGAAGACCGCCTCCGATTCATCGGCAAGGCCAAAGCCCTTGGTCTGACTCTCAAGGAAATCGGCGAGATTCTCGAACTGCGGCGTGGGGGCGAGCGGCCGTGCGAGCACGTCTTGGAGCTGCTCGACAGCAAGCTCGCCGAGGTGGACGCGCAGGTTCGGGCGCTCACCGACTTCAAGCAGGAGCTGGTCACGATGCGGGAAGAGGCGGCAGACACCGCAGCCGCCGAGGCCTGCGTGTGCGGCATCATCGAACACCACGTGACGTTCTCCCGTGGCGGCCCGGCCCGCGTGGCCAGTAACCTCTGGCGCCGTCCACCTCGCCGGACACGCTGAGTTCTCGCGGCCGGCGCTTGACCTTCCAGTCGACGGGAGGAGTTATTCTCGGCACCGTTGCACATGCCGGTCCGCTGCGGGGACCATGCCCGATCGGGTGTGCGCGAGCTCTTGGCCACGAGAGGTCTGAAGAAAGAGAGGGTGCAGATGAGAACGGGACGAGCCAGCTTCGTCGGCGTGTTGTTCGCGCTGCCGTGGTGATGATTGCTGCCTGCGCTGCTCTCGGTCCTCTCGCTGGGTAGCGCCGCGGCAGCCCGGGTGGCTGTCACCAATCTCCTGTGGCCGCTGTTTGCCGTCTCGGCGGCGCTGCTCGCCCGGGCACACTACCAGGTGTGGGTGCACAAGGTTGGTCACCGGGCCGGCACGTGGGTCCTCCTCGTCAACACGGTTCTCGTCGTGCTGCTCTGGGCCTGGCGGCTTCTTGACGTGGGTTAGTCCCTCGGGTAGCCGTTCGCGCGACAACGTGAACCTTGAAACGCGCCGCCGTTGCCGGGCATCCGGCGCGGACTCACGGCACGGTCGTGAACACAATCTCAGACCGCCCGCCCGATCGATGGTCGCCCCGTTCGGACACGACATCCTCATTCCACGCCAGCGCGAAGCCCTCGCCCGCGGGCTGGATCGCCGGAATCAACGACGCCGTCGGGTTGTTCGTCAGGCGCACCGCCGAGTGCACCGCCGCGCCGGCGCGGTCGAAGGTCTGGAAGTAGACGTCGGGCTCTCCGCCGGTGTCGTCGGACCAGGCCACACCGACACGGCCACCGTTCCACGCCACGTAGGCGCCGATCGACGCCCCGGTGGTCGTGGTGACTCGGCTGGCCTGTGCCGCGAACCGGTCCCGAAGCTCGGCCAATGACGCCACCGCCAGGTACACCTCCCGGTTGCCGTCCCGCTCATCGAACCAGGTGACGGCGGCCGTGTCCGGTCCGAACGCGAGGTCCGGATACTTCGACGCGATGCCGTCGTCGTCGGTCAGTCGCACCGGCCCGTCGGCGTCGGCGCCGACCAGAAAGAGCTCGTCGGTGCGGGTGCCCGCCGTGGCATCGAAGACGACCCAGGCTCGCCCGTCCCCATCGATCGCGGCGTTGAGGTTCCAGGTCGTGGCGCCGGCGTCGGCCAGCCGCCGTGGTGGGGAGAGCGGCCGCCCATCGCGGTCGAGGTCGAGCCACTGCGCCCAGACGGCCGCGTCCGGGGTGCCCTCGCTCTTCTCGATCCACGCGCAGAAGAGACGGCGGTTCGCGACCCGCACGACCACGTTCCGACCGAGCCGCGCGGGGTCTGACAGGGCGCGTGTCCATCGGGGACCGGCCTCGCCGTCCAGGTCCCACGCGCCGACGTGCGTCACCGACGCGCCAGACGGCGACACAGCGTACCAGGCGACCAGCAACTCAGACGCACCCGCGGTGGCGAGTTGTGGTTCGTAGGAGTCGTTCGCGGTATCGGTCAAGCGGCGCGGCGGCTCGGCGGGGTCGCCGTTGACGTCCAGGACCCGCGCGTAGATCTCGGGATGACCGTTGCGGGTGTCATGCCAAGCCACGGCCCACCCGCTGCCGACCGGTGTGAGGCTGGCTTCGTAGGCGCCGCCACTGGACTCGCTGATCTCGACCGGTCCTGGTTCGTCACACCCCCCCAGCAGCAGGGCTGCGAGCGCCGCCGCGCCTACCCGGCGTGCGTTACACACGACGGCGACGGAGACCCCACGCGATCAGGAACCCTAGCAGGGGCACCCCCACCCACAGGGCGTCCCAGGCACCCTCGCTCGCCTCCCCCGGCGACCGGGACTCCGGCGCCTGGAGGGCGGCGTCGACCGTCTCGGACATGCGGAAGCCTTCGAGATTCCTCGTCAGCGTCATCTCGCCGGGGCGCGCCTCATTCCTCCGGACGAACTCTTCTGCCGCGGCGGCGGCGGTGGCGATATCGGTGCCGATGGCCTCCTCCATCGCGGTCCGAAACGTCTCGAGCGCCGGCCCCGGAATGTTCAACACGGCACCCTGGTCAAGCACGTACTGCAACAGTCTGGGGTTGCCGCAGGTGTGCCCGGAGCAGCCGACCCCGTAGGTCGCGACGCTGTCGACATACTCGCTCAGAAGACGTGCCACCGTCGTGTCATCCGCCTGCCAAGAGCCCTTGCGCACGGTCTCGACCATTCGTGCGGTCATATCCTGATACGCGAACGGTGAATTGGCGTCGAAGAACGCGGCCATGCCGAGGTCGTGCTTGTCCTCGACATACACCTCGAAGGACTCCTGCCACATCGCATCATCGACGCTCTCCGGCACCGTCGCGTCCCAGCCCCACAGATACTCGACGAACGCCCGCATCTCGCCAGCACCGGCGTAGCCCTCGCGTTGCATCCCTGCGATCCAGGTCGGATTCACGTAGCGCGACCGGAACTCGGTACCAAGGAACTTGTCGATCGGCGTCATCTCGGGCTTGCCCGGATCCCGCGTGTTGGTCACCACCAGCTCGGGGCTCTCACCGTCGATGCTCCGGACCGCGGCGGCGAGGCCACCCATGTACATGTAGAAATCGTCGTTGTCCAAGGCGCCGTAGAGCATCGTCGAGCTGCTGTGCACGACCTTCTCGGTGCCGGAGAGCGCCAACCGGAACACATCCTCCATTGGCTCGCCCCAGAAGCCGTTGCCATACCCGTGCCCCATCTTGGCGAGATACTCGTCGGCCATCCCCTGGTCGCTGTCCCAGGTGCCGCTCGCGGCGGCGATCCCCGACGTGTTCAGATTGAAACTACCGGGCGGCTCATCGAAGATCCGTACCCCGGCGCGACGCTCCGCGTCTTCCTCGGAGTATCCGAGGTCAACCAACGCCGCGCTCGTGGCCAGATAGTGGCGGCGCACGAAGTTGTCCGCCTCGTCGAGCAGCTTCACCCGCTGCACCGCCTCGTCCATCAACCGAGTCACGTTATTGAACATGCCCTCAGCGGCGGAGGCGATGACGATGTCGACGCGCGGCCGATCAAGCTGACTCGTCGGAATGACATCGACACCCACGACGTTGCCACGGACGTCCCAGATCGGGCGCGTGCCCAGGAGATGAAAGATCTGCGATTCGAGCACCCCCTCGTGGCGCATGGTCTCGTCGCCCCAGATGACGAACGACACCTTCTCCGGATAGCGACCGTGCTCGGCCACGTGCGCCGCCAGCATCTGATCGGCCAAATCGACACCCAACGCCCAGGCCGCCGGTTTCGGCACTTTGGCCGGGTCGATGCCGTAGAAGTTCTTCCCGGTCGGGTAGGCATCAGGGTTCCGGATCGGCTCGCCGCCGCCGCCGACCGGGACGTGCCCACCCGCGAGTCCGCGCACGAGGCTGTCGAGCTCTCGCGGCCCGGACTCGACGATGCGGCGCTCCATGTCCGCGGACATGACCGCCTTGTCCTCGGGAAGCAGGCTGCGGTCGACTGAGACGATCGCCTCGACGGTGCTCGCCCGCATCGTCTCGTCCGGTGTGCGGCCGAAGGCGTGCAGACCGTAGGGAATGTGCTGCCCGCGCAACTCGACCATGTAATTCTCGACGGCGTCCAACGCCTCGTGGTCGAGCTGGCCTTCGGTCCCGAGTGCGACACCGAGGTCCTTGACCATCCCGAGGGCGGCGGCCTGATCGCGAATCTGGCGGGCGTAGACGGCCGCGAGCTGCTCGTTCTTGTTGAGGTTGTTGTGGTAGTCGTTGATGCTCTCGCTGAGCTCGGCCAGCTCGGGGAGCAGCTCGCTCGTGGCGAACGGGGGCACCATATGATCGACCAGCGTCGCCATGCCACGCCGACGCGCCACCAGCCCCTCACCAACGACATCCACGTTGTACACGTAGAGGTCCGGCAGGTCGGCGATCAGCGCGTCGGGGGCGTCGGCGCCGGACAGCCCGATAGCCTTGCCGTCAAGCCATTCCAACGTGCCGTGGGTCCCGAGGTGGATCACCGCGTCGGCGCCAAAACCGCCTCGGTCGGCGGCGGCGCCCAACCAGGCGTAGGTGGCCACATACTGGTGATGCGGTGCCAGATCCTCGGCGTGGTAGAGCTTTTCGCTATCCTCGCCCCATCCCCGCGCCG
>CALBET010000153.1 GCA_937888665.1 uncultured Acidobacteriota bacterium | reverse complement strand
ACACCGTGTCCCCCTCTTCGAGAACGACATTTCGCGTAAGGCGACCGCTCTGCAGGTCGCGCTCGAACTCCCGCAGGTTCACGGTGATGACATCGGTGTCCGCGCCCGGCTTCGGTTGGGCGGGCGAGACCCCTTCATCCGCACGGATGATGAGCGCCTCCGACGCACCGCCATAGCCGGCCCGAGCCAAGAGCTCGATCAACGTCATATTGTTGGTCAGCTCGTACATGCCCGGCGCCGACACGCCGCCAAAGACGAACACCCGCTTGGTCCGCTGGACGCTGACGGTAACCTGCGGATTCGTGAAGTACTCGTCGAGCCGTTCGCGCAACCCGGCGGCGAGTGCCTCTTCGGTGAGTCCAACGGCTTCCACCCGCCCGATCACGGGCATCTGCAGGTTCCCTGTCTCGTCCACGACATACTGTTGGGTCAAATCCGGTTGGTTTGCGACGGTGATGCTGATGGTGTCTGCAGGACGAATCTCGTATGTAGACTGTGCGGACGCCCCTGCGACCAGACATGCGCTGAGGACAACCCTTGTCGTCAGCCGCACCCACGCGGTCAGGGCGGCGCCGTGGGCCCACACTCTCGTCACACCCGACCGATCTGAGCTGCGGAGGAGGAAGCTACTGCGCCTACGGTATCCGGATTTCGTCATCGCCTTTGCGGCCTTTGCGTCGTTCCAGGCCTTTGCCCTGTTCCGGCGTGAAACACTCCGTAGCTATACACGATACCCCATCGCCAACCGTCGTAGGCGGAGTCGCCCGAGCGTTCCTCAAAAGTAGATTGTAAGGCCACGCGATGGGCACCAAGGAGGACCCCGAATTCCGTCGTGTATCGTTCGCCGCGAATATCGTTCACAACCGAATCCGCGAAGCTCTGGTAATTGTACTCGTCCCGATCTGCCCGTAGCACCACATCGAACCGGTCGGTCAGCCCCTGTCTGACCCAGCCGCCGTACTGATCATACACAGCGAACACAACGGAGCTTTGAAACGATGAACCGTTTCCACGCGAACCGCGCACCCCCACCTCCGTGCGCGTAGCAAAGGGGCGCCACAGCTCTCCGCCGAAGATCGGGCCCAGGTAGTCTGGCGCAGTCGGATCGAAGACACCGTATCGAAGCAAGCCGACATGCGCAGTCCCCTCAACGATGGAGCGGCTCCCGAACGTCACCTCGGCCACGAACTCCGATGAGTCGGCGTCTCGCTCCTTGAACAGCGGAAAACGGTGGCTCGCGGCGCTGACCGATAGGGTCAATGACGAAGCCGGCGACAACTCGAACACCACTCCGGCTGTCGCGCGCCTGTCGCGCTGTTCGAGCGTGCGCTGCAGGTCCTCTCCGGCAAACGTCGCTGACTCCGGCAGACCCTGGTCCGACGCCTGGGCCGAGACCAGAAACCCGACACGCCCCCACGGTCCGAGTTCGACCTCGGCGTACGTGTCGCGCACCTGCCGCCGCACCCTCGGGTCCAGCTCGAAGGTGAAACGCTGGCGCGACGACTGGAAGGCGTGTCCCGCCGTGAGCGTAACCCTGCGGGCCAGGTCGAGCGCAATCGTAGATCCGTAGCCCGGCTCCACGGCGCGTTCGCTCTCGAACCTCCGATAGTACACCAGGCCGGCAGAGATGTACCCCTCCACCAGAGCCCGCCCAAAGTCGAGCTCCGCCCCAATCTCCGGCCTCGCCTCGACCACGAAGTCTGTCTGGCGTTCGCCGCTGTCATTGAACACGTTCGAGTCGATACCAACCTGGGTCAAGGGGAGCGATGGCGTGACGGTCAGGAGCCGTCCCACGCGGAGGGCCACGAACGACAGTGCGGGGGCCCCTGCGGCGGCACTGAACGAGGGGTTAAAGTAGGGCTCCGGCACGACGATGGTGTCACCCGGCTCAACCACCTCGTCGAGCTTTGCGCGACGGTCGGTACGTTCGCCGTCAAGAAACCGGACGATGCGCGTGCGGCCGGCCGAGCCCTGCTCTGTCACCCACCCGGCGAGGGTCAGCATCTGGAGCACCGTGGTTCCATCGGGCAC
>CALBET010000152.1 GCA_937888665.1 uncultured Acidobacteriota bacterium | reverse complement strand
GGTGGCGGCCATCACACGGTCGTTGCCTGCGGCGATGGTCCGGTATTGCTCGATGGCGCCGAGCAGGTCTCCCTCGACGGTTTCACTCTCCATGGCCGCACGCAGCGCCACCTCCGCGCTTGTCTGTGCGTGCGCCACCGCCGGCAACGCCAGTAGCGCGCCGAGCATCACCGGCGCGATCCACATTCTGGTTGGTGTCATCGGTCTTCCTCCCTGACAGCAGTGTGGAGGACGGGTGTCAATCCGCTGGTAGCGTTCCGTCAAGAGTCGGTCAATTCCGCTGCAACCTCGCCCTCGCAGGCCTGAAGGCCTGCGCCACAGGGTCAACTCACGCGTCGAACCGGTAGCCGAGCCCGCGCACACCGACGATGAACTTCGGTTCGGAGGGGACGGCTTCGATCTTCTTCCGCAGGTTGAAGACGTGCGAGTCCACGGCGCGGTCCGTAATCGCCGTGCCTGGGCCCCACGCCCCGGCAATCAACTGATCGCGGCTCAGCACCCGTCCGCGGCTGCGGAGAAAGACCCCCAGCATCCGCAACTCCTGCGGCGTGATGTCGACCGGCCGTCCGGCCCGCCGTAGCTCGGCACGGTCGAAGTCCACTTCGCAATCACCGAAGCGGGTGACCTCCTGCATCTCCCGATCGGCCCGGCGCAGTTGCGCCCGGATGCGGGCGCGCAGCTCGCGCAGGCTGAACGGCTTGGTCACGTAGTCGTCGGCGCCAGAGTCTAGCCCGAGCTCTTTCTCGGCCTCCTGCGTACGCGCGGTCAGCATGATGATCGGTGTCTTGACACCGACTCGCCGCAACGCGCTCGCCACATCGAAGCCGTCCATTTTGGGCAGCATCACGTCCAGCAGAATCAGATCCCACCCGCCGTCCGTGCCAAACCGCAGACCCTGTTCGCCGTCCCCGGCCAGCTGCGTCTGGTGACCCTGACGGCGCAGGTCCTCCTCTAGGCTGAGAATGAGATCCGGCTCGTCTTCGACAATCAGGATGCGCGCCATGGTCAGCTGCTCTGCGCTGGCAACAGCAACCGAAACGTGCTGCCGGCCCCCTCCTCGGACTCGACCTCGATGGTGCCACCGTGCGCGCGGACGATGTGGGACACCATCGCCAGCCCGAGCCCGGTGCCCTTGATGCCCAGTCGACCCGCCTGCTCTCCGCGAACGAAACGGCTGAAGATCGCCGTCTGCTCCTCGCGTGGGATACCGAGGCCGTCGTCCCGGACCGAAATGGCCACACCCGCGGGACGGCGTTCCACCGAGACGCGGATGGCGCGGGCGTCCTGCGAGTACTTCACGGCGTTGTCGAGCACGTTCCACAACGCGCTGGTGAGTGCCGCCGCATCTGCGCGTAACGGGAGCGAGCCGGGTGCGTCCACGTCGAGATCGACCGTGAAGCCGCGCGGCTCGACCTCCTTGCGGAACTCGGTCACCACGTGCCGGGCGAGCTCGCCGGAATCCAGCGGCTCGAAGGTATACGGCTTCTTGTCGCCTTCCATGCGCGCGAAGTCCAACAGAGATTCGACCAGACGCTGCAGGCGCTCGGTGTTCCGGCCCAGCACGTCATAGAACGACCGCCGCCGCTCGGGAGGCAGGTCGTCGTCTTCCTGCATCAGCTCGGTGACATGCCGCATCGACGCGAGCGGCGTGCGAAATTCGTGCGAGACCGTCGACACGAACTCGGCCTGCACGCGGGCCACGGCGAGCTCTCGCCGGATGGCACGCCAGAGCACATAGCTTCCCCCGCCGAGCAGCAATACGATGGCCGCCAGGCCCAGGGAGAGCAGCCGCCGGCGGTTGACGAGCTCCTCCGCCAGCGCGGACACACCGCCAGGGTTGAGAACCAGGGTCCAGGGCAAGCCGGTCTCGGACGCCGCCCTGGTCACGACCGCAGGCCCCGAAGACGGTCGCGGTCCCACCAGCACGCGCCCAGAATCGGTCAGCAGGCTCACCCACTCGCCGGCCGTGGTCTGCTCGGTCCAGGTCCGCAAGAGGGTGTGAGAAACGGCCATCACATCGCGCTCTGATCTCCAGAGGAGCGTCGCTTCTCCCTGTACTCGTCGGCGAGGAGACAACAACCGCTGGTCGTTTCCATTACGCTGCCAGTCATCCCACAGCCAGTCGGCGACCGCCGAGAAGGCTTCGGCGTCCGCCGGTCGTGGCAATGCCTCGCCCCTCCACTGTTCGAGCTGCCGAGCGGTCAGCTCCCAGGCGGGTTGGTCGAGCATCCAGCGGCCCGCGAGAAAGTCAGCTTCGAGCGCCGCCGTCTCCCGGCTCAGTTCCTGTGTCTGACCTGATGCCTCGAGGATGGAACCGGCGGCGCGTCGGGCGACGAGGTCGGCGGGTAGCCCGTCGATGGCCACCCCGTCGATGTCGGCAAGATCGCGATAGGCGCCCAGGGCGTCGTCCCACCGCTTCGCCCGCCGGTGGACGCGCGCGAGGCGCAGCAGCGCGCCGGCCCTGACCGTGGGGTCGGGTGCGCTCGCCAAGTTCTGGTAGGCGAGCAGCGCGCGTTCCGCCCCACCCTGGAACTCGAGCTTCTCCGCCTCGGCGAATTGGCTTGCCTCGGCGTCTTCCAGTTGATGGGCGACCGGAAGCCACAGTACGCGGTCCGGTGGTGTCGCCCGCACACCCTCGTCGGACAGGGTGAATCGCACCATCCCTGCCGGCGCCGGAGCCTCCGCGAGGCGCCCAGCCACGGCGAGTGACTGCCCCAGCGAGCGTGTCGCCGCTTCGGCAGTGACCTGACGGCGCTCCAGATCACGCTGCGCCCAGAGGGTGCGGTCCTGCTCGAGCAGCTGCAGCCCCAGCCACACCAGCGTGACCGCCGGCGGAACCACGACCGCGAGAAACAGGAGGGCCAGCCTGCGGGAACTCCCCCCAGCCAGTCGTCCACGCGCCCTCATCTCGCCTATTCAAGCACGTCCGCGTGGAGGGATGGTCAGCCTTGTGTCAAGATTCCGTTAGCGGGACTGGACACCTCGTCCTGGTCTTCGGTCTCCTGGCACGGCCGGGACCACCACTCGTCGACGTCCTGGCTCAACGACCGGGCTCGCGACCGCCCGCGACCACTAGCAGCAGCCGAGATACACCACATTGGGCGCACCGGAACGAGCGGCCACGATGTCGAGGTGCTCGTCGCCGTCTATGTCACCAATAGCGAGACCGTATACGGCACCCTGATCGTCGCCGAAGCTCACCCTCTCGAACGTCCGTCCCGTCCCGTCGTTCACGAGCACCGCACCAGGCGCACGGACATTGCCGAGCACCAGGTCGGCATGCCCATCGTCGTCGAGGTCGGCCACCGCCATCGAGTAGACGCGGTCGTTCGGCAGACCAAGATCGATGGGTGCTTCGAAGCTCGAGCCGGCGCGATTGAGATAGAGTTTCGCACCGCCGGTCGCCTCGTCGCCCATGACCACGTCAACTCGCCCGTCGCCGTTGAAGTCACCCGTCGCGACCGCCCGCGTCGAGGACACCGCTGGACCGATGGCCATCCTTTCTGGGAACATCCCGTCCCCATTGTTGACGAACACAAAGCTCTGTCCGCCATCGCGATGGGGCACGACGAGGTCCGGCCGACCGTCACCCGTGAGGTCAGCCGCCCCGATGGTGGTCGCCGACTCGGCCGACAGAATCCGACACGGCGGGAACCGTCCACGGCCGTCGTTCATGCACACGTAGTTGGGGCCTCCTCGGTTCGCGACCACGATGTCTGGTCGGTCATCAGCATTCAGATCGACCACCGTGACGTTCCTCGTAGGCCAGTCACTCTCTCCAAAGGTTCCCGTCAAACTGAAGTGGCCAGTGCCGTCGTTTGTATAGATGCGTTTGTCGTCTGGTCTGTCGTTCCCCACGACGAGGTCGAGATCCCCGTCGCCATCGAGGTCGGCCAGGGCCGCTGTGTAGGTCCTGTCCGCATCGGAGCCGACAGCGTGACGCTCCGAGAAGTTGCCGGTGCCATCGTTCAGGAGCACCGGGTCCACTAATGGCGAGTGGCGACCCTTCGCGAGCACAATGTCGAGATCGCCATCTGCGTCCAGGTCGCCAAGGCTCGCGTTCGCGCTGGTCTCCGCGCTGGCCTCGAGATACACGACGCGCTCGTAACTCAGGTCTGACGACCTCGCACCGATGGTCGTTGACAGAGTCGCCAGCATCACACACTGAGCGAATTGACGAAACTTCATGACATGCTCCTTCCACTCCCCGGAAACCGTGGGACCGGCACGCGCGCTTCGAGCCGGAATGAATGCGGGACCTTCACCATCTCTGCTAGTCCACTAGCGACCGTCGGTCACTGTGCCCGTCAACGAACGAAGGAATGCCACCAGGGCGGTCTTGTCCTCCTGGGTCAGTCTCAGCGGGCGCAGATCCCGGTCCCGGAAGGGATTCTCGTTTCCGCCCCGGTCGTAGAAATCAACGACCTCGTCGAGCGTCGCGATGCTGCCATCGTGCATGTAGGGCGCGGTGCGCTCGATTTCTCGCAGCGTGGGCGTCTTGAACTTGCCGGTGTCCTCCGGCACGTTGGTGACGAGAACGCGCCCTGCGTCGTAGGGCTGCCCGCCCCAGAAGACCCCGGTGTTGTGAAACTCCTCGTCGGTCAGATTGGGACCCACATGACAGGCCGTGCAGTTCGCACGGCCGCGAAACAGCTCGAGGCCCGCCTGCGCGTCCTTGGAGAGCGCGGCTGGCTCACCCCAGACGTAGCGGTCGTACGGAGATCCGCCAGACTGGATGGTGCGGACGTAGGCGGCCAGTGCGCGGGCGAGGTCGTCGCCGTTCACGGCGCGGCCGAACGTCTCGCGAAACGCCGCGGGGTATGGGCTCGTCTCACGCAGTCTTTCGACGGCCTCGTCAATCGTGAGGTCCATCTCGAGCTGGGCCACGATTGGCTGCAGGACCTGCGCTTCGAGGGTGGCGATGCGGCCGTCCCAGAAGAACGACTCGCCCCAGGCCCGATTCACGATCGTCGGCACGCTGCGCGGACCACGGCGCCCGTAGACGCCGACCGCCTTGGCGCGGCCGTCGGTAAAGGCACGGTCGGGTCGATGACAGTCGACGCAGGCCAGCGAGCGGTCACGCGAGAGCAGCCGTTCGTGAAACAGGCGCCGGCCGAGCGTGACCGTGGCGGGCACGGTCGGATTGTCCGCGGGCTCGGGCCGGTAGAGATCCAGCCCAAGCGGTCGGCTGGATTCCGCTCGGGCTGACCCCGGTTCTAAGGGTTCTGACCGCGTGACGCTCACCGTCCTGCTCGCGCAGGACATCGACATCGCCACGAGCACGAGCACGAGCACGAGCAGCATGGCGGTCTGCAGCGAGACGACCATGGATGCCCGCCGCATGCGTGTCCACATCGGAGGAAACTCCTCTGGAGATGGTGCCCTTGGCGCTCACCAGACCCTCTCCCAAAGGGAGAGGGAGCCGTTTCCTGAGCAGGCCTAAAGGCCCTGGCTACCGAATTCCTGCCGCGCGCTTCGCCGGTAGCAAGGCCCTTCAGGGCCGCCGTCTGTGGGGCAAGGCTTCAGCCTTGCCATCGCAGGGCTAAAGGCCCGCGCTACATGGGAGCCATCGCAGGCCTAAAGGCCTGCGCCACGAAAGCACAGTGGGCCGGTCTCAGGACCCGGCCCCTACCTACGGGCTGCTAGGCGCAGCAGACTCGTCGAGGGCGAGGTTGTGCACGGCCCAGAACTGGGTGAACTCTCCGCCCTCGGAGTAGACAATGCGCATCCCATCGGGATGAACCTGGACCGGAGTCGACCCGCCGTCGGAAGGCTCATAGACCAGCTCTGTGGCGACCGGATCGGTCCCATCCACCGGTACGACCCACAGTCTCCACATGTAATCACCGGCCTGGGGTTCTTTCTTGAGCACCAGGAGCGCCGTGCCGTCCGGCGTCCAGGTGGTCCACCGTCCGAATGGCTCGCGGTCATCCGTGGTCCACAACACGTCGACGTCTGCGCCCATGGTGGGATGCAGTCGTATCTCAGTCGTGGCGTTTAAGCTGGCCGGCGTGAGCTCGGCGACCTCGAACCCACGGACCGTTTGTGCGATCCACTGCCCGTCCGGGGACAGGCTGAAACGTTCTCCGGGGAAAACGCCTGGGAGCGCGTGTACGAAGCCGTCTGCCACCCGATAGGAGTAGATCAGGTCCCGTTCCGGGTTCGTGTCGCGGTTACGATGCAGAATCTGCGTCCCGTCCGGTGTGAAGGTCGGTTGCGCTAGACTCCGACCTGTCATGTCAGTGAGCCGCCGGGCCTCGCCGGTGGCCACGTTGACATCGAGCGGGCTGTACGGTCCCGGACCGACGTCGCGACCCCTGACGGTGAGGCGGTCGCCGTCCGGTCGCCATCTGAAGTCATAGACCTGCTGAAACTCGTGCGGGAGGTCTCGCTCCCGTCCGGTCTTCAGCGATCGGAGGACGATGGTGCGCTGCGTCCCTCCCGGACGTACCGAGACGAACGCGAGCGTCTCACCGTCAGGAGAGAACACGCCTTCGGTATTGCCCCCGACGAATCGATCGGTCACGGCGACCGGTTGGCGCAGGAGTCTGCCGGTCTTCATGTCGAGCTCCGCGACCTTCATGCGACGACGCGAGACATTGACCGGATAGTGAAGTGTCCCGTCACGAGTGAGACCCACGCCCGTGCCCACATCGAGGTTCGCGACGAGCAACTGCGGCTCGCCCGCAGGCTCCGCGTCCTGTACCCGCTGCGCCCACAGACCGGGCTGACCGCTCCGGTCGCTGTTGAACAGCAGCTGCTGGCCGTCCAGGCTCCATGCCACCAGCTCGTCGTTCGCGGCGTGCTGGACGATCAGGGTCTCCGATGAACCGTCGACCGCCACGAGGAAGATGTCCTTCTCGGGAACCTCGCGCGACGCCGACCGGCTGTAGGCGAGAAAGCGGCCATCGGGCGACACGCGCACCTGGGGATTTCGGGCCCAGTCAATGGAGCGGACCTGTCGTACCTGGCCATCGACCGTCGAGACCGTGACGATGGAGGAATGATCGGAAGCATTGACCACCGCGACCACGCGATCGCCGCTGGGAAACCAGTCCTGAACGGCGGCCGAGCTCCCGTCGGCAGGACTCCAGACGGTGCGCGGTTCGGTCCGATTGCCGTGCACCGGCACGAGACGCAGTTCACCGGTCTCGCCGACCGGGCTTGAACGGTTCCAGGTGTACAGGACCTGCTCGCCATCCGGAGAAATGCGCGACCAGGTTGCGAAGTTGCCGCCGTTCTCCCCGGAGCCGCCGTCCGCGGTGCTGGTCAGGCGGCGGCTCTCGCCGGTCGCGAAGTCGCGGATCGCGAGGTTGCCGAGGTCCTCCCAATCGGTATAGGTCGCCAAGTTGCCGTCCGGCGAGACGTCGCCGGGATTGACCCCTCTGGCTTCTGGCCACAACAACTCCGTGTGGAGCGCGGCAGACGGCGATGTCGGCTCGACCTCGAGCGCGGCGAGCCGCGCCCTGACGGCGGCCACCGGCTCGGGCTGGTCTGCATAGTCGCGCAACACCCGCTCGTAGGCGTCACGGGCCTCGGGTCGGCCGAGCGTCTCGTAGGCCTGGCCCAGCCGCAGCAGTGCCTGCACCGCCAGCGGGCGGTCGTCCCCGTACTGAGCCAGAAACTGCTTGTAGCCCTCGATGGCCGCGTCCAGGTTCCCTTCGGCGTCGTCTTGATGGATCGCCGCACCGAGCACGGCATCCGCTGTCTGCAGTCCCTGTGTCGAAGCCAGGTGCGCGCCACCCGTCAGCACCAGCGCCCCACACACCACCGAGCCGGCCACGAACGTTCGATGCATTCGAAGCATTCGATTCATGAATGTCACCTCCACGTGACCAGCCTACTGACTTGCGTCGCCGGGTGGGTCAACGTCAGGTAAAGTGCTGGTCAAGAGTCGAACCGGTAACCGACGCCCCGCACCGTGACAAGGTGGCGCGGCTTGCTCGGTTGGTCCTCGATCTTCTTTCGAAGATTGTTCATGTGCGTGTAGACCACGCGGTTCGACACGAACACGTCGCTGCCCCACACGATCTCGTTCAGCCGGTCGATCGTCAGCACCTCGCCCCGGTGCGCCAGCAGCGCGCGCAAGAGCTTCAGCTCCACAGCGGTCACGGCGATCGGCTGGTTCCCCTTGCGAAGCTCACAGCGGCGGAAGTCGATGGTGAGGTCGCCGAACTCGTAGACCTCCGCCCCTGTGGCGCTGGTTGGGGAGGCCCCGCTGGTCCCCGAGGTCATCGTGCTCCGCCGCAGGGCAGCCCGTACACGCGACTGGAGCTCGCGCCGGCCGAAGGGCTTGGTGATGTAGTCGTCGGCCCCGAGCTCGAGGCCCAGCACTTTGTCTGCCTCTTGCCCGCGCGCCGTCAACATCAGCAGCGGCGTGCGGACTCCCGCCGCGCGGATCTCGCGGCAGACGGTATAGCCGTCCTTGCCGGGCAGCATCAGGTCGAGCAGGATCAGGTCGTACTGGCCCTGCACGCCCCGCGTCGAAGCCGTGACACCGTCCCCCACGACGTCTACCGAGTAGCCTTCCAGCTCGAGATCGTCCCGAACCCCCGCGGCGATCGCGGGCTCGTCTTCCACGAGCAGGATGCGGGTCATGCGGGCTGGGTCCCCGTCTTCAGTTGGATCGTGAACGTGCTGCCTGCGCCTTCG
>CALBET010000151.1 GCA_937888665.1 uncultured Acidobacteriota bacterium | reverse complement strand
GTTGTTCCCCGACACGCCCTGCCAATAGCTGGCGTACTGGCCAGTCTCTAGCTTGCAGAACCAAGAAATATGAACCTCCGTCCCGCTCTGCTGGACCGCTACGCTCGGATCCACGATCTTCCAGATGCCAGCGCTGAGCGCTTCATTGAGCGGACTCGTCAACCACCAATCGCGCAGGCGATTGTCTGGATCGCTGGCGAGATCGGGACGTTTGAAGTCCTTCCGATTGGGGTCCGACTTCTTCTTCGTAGGGTCATTGGGGTCGGCCACAAACACCGGCACACTGCACCAGCAGGTGTCGTCCACATTCTTCGACTCTATCCCCATCACTACCCCCATGAGTACCGTGTCTGTGTACCACGCCACCAACCAACGCTGGCCGACCTCTACATCAAGCGGTGGGAATCTGATATCCGAACGGGCTGCGCGGGCGTGGAACGATCGGGAATCCAGGGTAGGTTGGTCTCCCCTCGTTCAACAGGGGGCCAAGGAGGAAGGATGGACAATGAGTTGGAGGCTGTCGAATTAGACGGCCGTGGACCCTGGACACACTGGAGCAACGCGAAAAAGGTGCGAGAAGACCCCAAGAAAGGCCGTCTATACGGCTGGTGGTTGTCGTCGAAGGGTCAGGCGTGCGCAGATAGCGGCGGCCTCACCAACTACATCTCACTCGACGGCATCAAAAGCAGGACCGAGGAAGATTGCGGCAAGGGCGGCAAGGTCGTGAAGTTGGTACACGAGTGATCGGGTGTACCGACGCGGTGGTCCTTCGCGCATAGTCCAAACAAGCTCACAGGCTGACATCTCGCCTCACCTGTTGCTCGGAGAGTGCCCCGACTGTGCCTCGGATGCAGTGTTCCGTGAGACCCAGCCCGGCCTCGTCAGCGGAGCCTGTTCCGCTCCGGCCTCGCGGCCATGCTGGTGGACGATGACGTAGGCCCCCCTACCCTAGCACTGTTGCCCCTGGCTCCGACATTGCTCTAGAATCCAGCTTCGACAGGAGCGACCGTGAAATCAGACCGCCTACCTCTAGCCGCTACGCTCTTTTTCAGTCCGGTCGCCCTGCTAGTCGCATTCTGGCAGTTCAGGCAGGGCAACTACGCGCGGGAACTGGCACTTATGGCCACTGAGCACGGCTAGATCGGGGCCGCAGCACAGTATTTATCGGCGGCGGCGACCTTCGAGCAAACCGGCATTGTCGGTGCGATCACCGCAGCCGCTGGCTGGTATGCGTTCATGGCAGCCAGGAACGGTCAGACGCGCTGAATTCGGTGCCACCAAGTCGCGAACAGAAGGAGTCACGGCCCGGCCGTGTTCCGTGAGACAGAGCCGGGGAGGATCATCGGGGCTTGCTCCGGCCCAACGTCGGGGCGGTGCTGGTGGACTACGCCTGAATCGGGTTGATCGCTCGGTGTGCCACATCTTCGATGGTTGGGCAGGTGACCTCCAAGCCATCATCCCAGGCTGGCCACAACTTCCACGCGGTGTCACCCCAGCGGTCCAAGCGCCTCTGGAGTCGTTCTCCGTCGAGACCGCGCGCACGCGCAGCCCGGTCGGCGAAGTCCCTCGCGGCGTCAATGTCGTGCGGCACCTCACGCGCCCACCCGACTTCCTTTCCACCGGACTTCAACGTCCAGATGTCGTTGGTGTCGTCGTACTCGGCGGTGACTTCGGCCCCGTTGTGCAGCGTGATCGTCTTTATCATGACTGGCCCCCAACCCAGCGTAGCGGCTCACCCCGTCACTCACCAGCACCTTGCCGCCACCGGACCCATGCACGCCCCCACCAACTTGCCGTCGATCTCTCGATAGATTTCTGGACCCCTACACTTAGGGCAGATCGAGACGCGAACACCGGCGATCCAGCCGTGTTCCGGGGCTACCTGATTCGGGGCTTGCTTCTTCATGTTTCGGTAGTCCAGCATCAGTGATCCTCGCGATGGCACAAGGCCAAGCCGCACGGGCAGGGGTTCGGATAGGGCGAGCGCGAGCGTTACGAGTGCTGTGTTGGCGATGAGCCGGAACAACGCTGGCTATGAGTGGGCCGCCCCAGCGTTCGCACCAATGCCAGCAGTCGGGGATGGTCGATCCGACCGCGAACTAGACATCTGACGCATTGCGCGTAGCAGGAAAGGTTGCTACGGTATGGCTCTCAACAAAGGAGTCTTGACATGAGCACAGCAACGAAGACTATTCGCCTCCCGAGTGAGGTGGTCACCGCCGCAGTTCATCGCGCCGAGGAACTTGGTCTCACGTTCACCCACATCGTCGAGGTCGCCCTCCGTGAGCACCTCGGGCTCGATGATGATCCGGCCTACAAGCTGGTTCTGGATATCCGCGATTACCTTCGCGAAAGTTACACGGACGACTTCCCCCAGGACGTGACCCTTCGGGTGTTCCACCGCATCCAGAGCAATGAGGAGTGGGCTGCCCTCTACCTGCGCGCACTTGAAGGCGACGACCGGGATCGGTTGCTCGCCGCGCTCCATCGGCGGATCGGGAAGGCGGTCAGGTTGATCTTGGGAGCCAAGGTGATCGGACGCTCATTGCCTTTGGACCCAGTGGAGAACCTCATCAAATCGCACGCGCTTCTTGCCCCGGAGAAATCATGACTCCACGCCAACCGAACAGCCTTGACCTTGACCGCCAAATCCTCAACGAGATCGTCGATGATCTGACCTCGAAATACCCCAGGCGCATCGGCTTCCCGCAGAACGTGACGCTCCTCAGTGTTCACCACATCAGAGACACGCCTAGGTGGCGAAGCGTGTACGACAGGTTTCTGGCCTCTGCAAACGACACCGACAAGGCGAGACGCTCGCTCCACAGCCGCATCGGACGGATTGTGAAGAAGACGCTCGGGGCGCGGGTGGTTGGACGCTCAAAGGCACTAGATCCCAGCCTGCACCTCATCAAGAGCCACGCTCTTTTGGTGCCGTAGTGAGCGCCGGACACCCGCTCCACACGGTCGTAGGGGCCGTCCTTCGGGACTCGGTTGAAGGCCAGGACGCCCACCTGATTCTCGACACAGCGTGTGGTGGGAACCGTTGGAACCCGTTGTTTATGGGTGACAAGAAGTCCTCGGCGGCTCGCATCTGCAATGTGGACGCCTTGGTCATCAAGAACCGGGCGGTGAGGGTGGTGGTCGAGATTGAGGAGTCCAATGTGAAGCCCACCCAGGTCTGCGGCAAGATGCTAACGACCGCGATGGCCTCGCACTTCATCCACGCCGATGTAGCTGCGGGCACGCCCCTTCCGCTTCTTGATGTGCTCTTCATTCAGGTGCTCGACACCACCAAGCTCTCAAACGGCTCCAGGAAGCCGAGGCAGTGGGACATGATGTGGGAGCGGATGCAGACGGTATTGCCGCCCGGTGGCCCGGTGTCTGACTACATGCTCATGTATGGGTTGGTGTGTGACTTCGCGGCGGGCGGCAAGCACCGAACTGCTCTGGTCGAGCGGATCCGGTCTCATTTGGCCTGATCCCGTGTGCGGAACGGCACAGAGGATTCCGTGGCCAGCGCGTCGGGTGCTGGGGGGCTAGGTTTCGGGTATGATTCCCATCGACCCCGACTGGAGCCTTGTGGACGTGTTCCACCGCCTGGCGCAACGGAACGACCGCGCTGATCCTCTCGCCGACCGAGCTCCTCC
>CALBET010000150.1 GCA_937888665.1 uncultured Acidobacteriota bacterium | reverse complement strand
TAAAACGTGACAGCGCCGGCGGCCCCAGATGTCAGCAGATATTTTGGACCGCGAACCGGACCTTCTCCGTGCGTGGCGGAAACGGCGCTCATGGCCGCGGTCGCTCTCCTCATCACTACCTCCTGTTCGCTCGCGACCGTAGACACCACAATCGTGCAGTGCCGCCAGATAGCGGAGTCACCACGGGCTGTTAAGAAGAGGGCCCACCGGCTATCCGGCTCGCAGCCGTACCACCGTGGTCCGTGTGCTCAAGCCAGCAGCGACGGACGCGCACTGTCGCGCGTCACGGTTGACGCTCGAGGCGATTTCCGAACTTCGGACCCAGGCACTCAGGCGCTTGCTCGCGACAAGCCAGCACCAGGTCGCGCCGCTCGCATTCGGTGCCCAGAACGAGGTCTGGATCTGGAACCCGAGGGCGCTCATGGCGGCTTGGTCCAAAGTCCGGTCGCTCCGAAGCACGTTCGTGAGACGCCGCAGTCCCGCCTCACGCGCGAACGTGTCAACCTGCTCACTTAGCAATCTACCCAGCCCGAGTCGTCTGAATCGGGGTGCAACACTGAGCGTGACCTCGCCGCTCAGCGGGGGGAATCGGGTTCCGAGCAGACGCAGACTTCCCTGGCCGACCACCTCACCGTCCAGGGAAGCGAGTACGCCACGGATTCGCCCTTGGGCAATGGCAGTCAACCAGTCGCCATGCTCCGAATGGCGGCTACAAACCGACCGTGCTGGCGCGAACGCGCTGGCCTGGCAATGCCGTGAGAATGCGAAGAGGGTTGGTAGATTGGTGGGGGCCAGCGGTGACATTCGAACGTGAGCTCCGGTGCTCAGTCGCTCGTCGGTCCGCGTCGAGGCCGAACGGCTGGCGGTTGGTCGCTGAAACTTCGCCGACCTATGCATGAAATGAATTATACATATATTGCAATTCTTGACAAAAGTATTATTATGATAATCATGTTACACATGGCCGTCCGGGTTGTGTGTTGCCCCAAGGGCTCTGGCGGAAGGTCATCATCGAGCAACTCTGTGTAGATGAGAACGAACTGACGCCAGAAGCGGTATGTCGGCGAGATCTCGGCGCTGATGCTCTTGATGTGACACGCCATGCCCATCGCATTCGAGGATGAGTTTGGCATCGAGATTCCAGATCGCGACGCCGCGACACTGACGTGTGTCCGCGATGTCGTCCGCTATGTCCCAGTTGCGTGTATGTGCCGGGCACTGTCCAGAGCCCACGTGCGCG
>CALBET010000149.1 GCA_937888665.1 uncultured Acidobacteriota bacterium | reverse complement strand
CTCAGGCATGGTGCCGACGTCCTCGACGCCGTTCATTTTGATCATCAGAAAGCGATTCCCGTCCGGGGACACGTCGTACTGGCGGTAGGCGACGCCACCCAAATACTCCGCGGCATCGAACAGAGCCTCCGGGTTGCCGTGCGCGAACGTCGCGCCCTCGCCGCGGACCGGCACCGCCACCAGACTCGGGGTCGGGTCCCAGTAGAAGAGTTCCTGGCGGTCCGGGTCGGGGCTCCACACCGGCTGGGAGCCGCCGGTGCGCGACACCTGCCACCGTCCGGCTTCCACGTCGGGAAACGGTCGCACGTAAATTTCGTTCCGCCCCGACTCGTCAGACTGGTAGGCGATCCAGCGGCCGTCGGCGGAGAGTGCGGCATTCAGCTCGTTGCCGCTGCTGTCAAGCAGTTCCTCGACTACTCGGTCGCCCTCCAGGGACATCCGCAGGAGGTCGCCGGTTCCGTTCCCGAAACGCGTTTGCATCACGACGTGCTGCGCATCCGGAAACACCGCCAGGGGGTCGATTCGCTGCGGATAGTCCGCCTGGTCCGTCAATCGTTCGACACTGCCGGTGCCGTCGGCCGCCTTGGTTCACACCTGATTCGTGCCCTCACGCCCAGACCCGAACAGCACCCGCTGGCTATCCGGCGTCCAGGTGGGACCGCCGTCGTTGGCAGGGTCAAAGGTCAGGCGGGTCAGCGTCTCCCCGGCGAAGTCCCACGTCCAGATGTCAGGGGGCTGCCCATCCCTGCCTTCGACCGCCACTCGCGTGCCGTCGGGCGAGACGCGGGGAAGGGCGTACGAGCGCGGCTCCGCCGCCAAGACCTCTTCCGCTCCGTCTCGATCAACCCAGACCAGCGACTGAGTGCTGCTAGTGCAGGGGCCCGCCAGATACATCAGGGTCCCATTCTTCGTGACCGCCGCCTGGTCATACCCGCTGTTGCCGGGGACCGGGACGTCTTCCAGAACAGGCACCGGCAACCCGGTGACCTCCTGTCGATCGGCATCGAACGGTACCGCCCAGAGGGCGTTGTCGCGCGCAAAGATGATGTCCCGTTTCACGTAATTTCTTACACACTTTCTGGCTTTGTCAAGTTGAGCCCGCAGGTGGCAGAGCAGGCGGATGACGGACCTGCCGTCCAGTTATCGTGGGTATCGATTTCCGCCAGAGATCATCAGTCACGCCGTCTGGCTCTACCACCGCTTCGACCTCAGTTTCCGAGATGTCGAGGATCTCCTCGCCGAATACCGCGTCACAGTTTGGGCCGCAGGCGGCTTCTGTCAAACCACCCCTACTCAGCAGGAACCAACCGAACGATTTGCCCGCCGGAGCTATGTTCGAGTAACAAGTAAATGTCTCCGTTATAGCCCTGTTCGATATCACGAATGCGGCCAATGCCTTCGAACAGCGTTTCTCGATGAACAAGTCGGTTGTCCTCAATATCGATGCGGAAAAGGCTGCGTGCCTTCAAAGAACCCACCAGGAAATCACCTTTCCATTCGGGAAACTGTTCGCTGGTGGTAATGATGAAACTGGACACTGCGGGTGAAGGTGTCAGATCCACCACCGGCTGCTCGATAGCCGACAAGTCAAAGCTGATGCCGAGGTCCTTACCGTACTCAACCGGCGTACCGTCGTAATCTATACCCAGGGAATACAACGGCCAGCCATAGTTGCCCCCCGGTAGCAGCCGGTTCACCTCGTCCCCACCTCTAGGCCCGTGTTCGGTGCCCCATAACTCTCCGTTTACAGGATCGAATTCCAAGCCTTGAGGGCTGCGATGGCCATAGGTGTAAATGCTGCGATAGACACCAGCGCGATCGGCGAAGGGGTTGTCTTCCGGAATGCTGCCATCGTCGTTGACGCGATGAGTCTTGCCCCAGGGCTTTGACAGATCCTGAATGCCGCCAAGCGGGCCTCTCGATCCCACGCTGAAATAGACGTGGCCGGCGTCGTCGAAGGCGACGCGGCCGCCGGCGCCCACATCCCCTGATGGGTTGTAGTCCTCCATGTCGGCTTGCCAGATGGTTTCCTCTTCAATCCATTCACCGTCTTCAATTTTCCCCCGCACCAGCTTGTTCATGCCAACTGGGCGTCCGCTTTCCCGGCTGCTGTCGTTGCAATCGTCGCAGCGGTCACCGAAGTGCAGATAGATCCAGCCGTTCTCCTGGTAGTTGGGGTGCAACACGACGTCGAACATCCACCCCATGCCTCGCTCTATGTCCAAGCGTGTATCCAAACGATAGATGTCGTCGTAGGCCTGGGGTGTTCCCCGGACAAAATCGGACCGCTCACCGTCCAGACCGATGATGCGCACACCCTGTGTCTTTTCGGTCAGCAACAGGCGGCCATCGGGCAGGGGCTCGATAGAAAAGGGGAGCGGATCCAGGCCGTCGACGACTGTTTCTAAGCGGAAATCATGTAATTCACTCTCGAACCGGCCATCTGGGATCGAGAGGGGCTTTTCAAAATTTGACGTCACGTAGTCGAGGTTGGCGCGGGTTTCCAGGACGTACATGGCGATGGTGTGAATTTGCTCGGGGCTGAACGTATCCTGCCAGGCGGGCATGCCCGATGCCTGATAGCCGTTGCTCGTACTGGCGATGATGTCTGCCAGGGACTCGCCATGACGCAACTCTCCGCGCAGCGGCGGGCCCTGCGGAGCCCCATCCAGGTTTTCACCATGGCACACGGCGCAGTTCTCCTGGAACAGCACCATGGAATTGATGACACCGGAATACGCTTCAGCTTGCGCGAAGGCAGCGGGCGCGTTGATCAGGGCGATTGGAACGACGATCAAAGCGAGTTTCCAGGACTGGCGCAGTGTTTTCATTGGTATGCCCGTTCTTGACGGTGGGCGACAGAGAGGAGCGCCGGGGCAGATGGCCATGCTACCGTGTCGGGTTCGGGACGCCTTCGGGCTCCTCGCCACGGAACTCTGCCTCAAGCAGTCGCGCCCCCCGCAGGATGCCCTCGAACGCGTAGTTCGCCTCGTGACAGGCGTACTCGAACACCTCATTGTCGCTCCGCGACCACGCATACTCGCCGGTGAACGGCGCCGTCCAGACCGTCGGGTCGTCGACGGTGAAGCGGTAGATGAGTTTGTCGGCGCTCTCCATCCTGAAGCGCTCGGTCACCGTCATGTTTCGCGAGCCCTGCGTGAAGGACGGGAGATCGCGGAAGTTGGTGGTCTCGACGACCAGGGTGTCGCCCTCCCAGTGCCCGATCGAATCCCCCAGCCACTTCCGGATCTCGGGCGGATCGTGCTCGGCGTTCATCCGGATGATCCTCGCATCGTGGTTCATCTCGATCTGGATCATGATCGTGTCCTCGCCCTGCACGATCCGTTTGTGGTTGTTATAGAGCACCGACAACATCGGCGGGCCGGCGGTAGACCCAAACCCGAGCAGACAGCGCTCAGCGAACCCCCGCTGCTCCAGGTTGTCGAACGGGCCCGGCGCATCCAAACCGGCCTC
>CALBET010000148.1 GCA_937888665.1 uncultured Acidobacteriota bacterium | reverse complement strand
GCTCGTCAACGCAGTCCCAGGAGTCGAACTCGCTGGCGCGGTCGTGCCGCGGCCGCACTTGCGACATTCGCATTCGACGAAGCCAAATTCCGGCCTGCCGCAGCGCAGATATTTCTCGAATTCGTGAATCACAAATTCGGGAAGTCGGTCGTCGTGAGCATCTCTAAATTTCGGGAAGTGCTCGGCGACGACGCGGTACAGCACGCTCTCGGCGGGATCGCGAGGTGTGTATCCGAGCCACTGCGAGGAGGAGACCACGCCTGCTGTTCAGCACGTGTCGCTCCGCCAAGTGGCCTACGGGATTACTTGGGTTTCACGGCCATGATTGGCGGAATCCGCCGGCGTCGCCGGCGGTTCGCCAGGGCCACCGTGCAACCTGCACGGTGGGAGACTTTATGCGGAGCAAGGTGGGAGCCGAGATGCCGCCCAAGAGGCAGAAGGATTGCCTGTGATCACCACCATCATGCTCGCTCTCGGAATGCAGCAGCGTGGGAGTCCCCGGTGGAACCCAACCCGTTCCCAACTCCGTTAGCGTCGGAGCGTTCACCCTTTGTTCTGACGAGTAGGCCCCACTATGGAGCCAGACAGAAGGTTAGCCCCGCGTCGAGAATCTCCGAAGCGTTCCGCGGATAGTCGTAAATCTTGATCTCATCGATCAGGCCCGCGAACTCGCCAGAGATCTGCAACCAGCTTTCCCGCGGAACGGGAGGCGGACTGAACCCGCCCGCGGCTTCGCGCACCCCGTCCACGTAGACAGAAGTGATGAACGAGTCACCGGTGATGGCGATGAGATGCCAGCGTCCATCACGAACGTTGGTGTACCCGACTGCCACATCGACTACATCCTCGGTACTTCCTACCCTCGTAAGAACCCGATGCCATCTCGGTCACTGCCTATTTCCCGCTCGGCTTGCTCGGTCTCGACCAAGATTCCCTCCGGGCGAAGGTCGCCTCCTCATGGGCCCGGGTCGCGCAAACCCTCGAGCGCGGCGCTACGGAAGCGGCCGGCTTCGGCCCTCCGCTACCGATTTACTTGCTCGAGATCGGCTGGACAAGACGACGAGGCTGTACGGTGCGCCCCTGGTCCTATGAACGCGTCGAACTGCTCGAGACGGCTCCTGGCTCAACAGGGCAGCCGTCGTGGACCTGGGTACAATGGAGCAGCCAACCCGAAGCACCGCATGAACGCGTCCTGGCAATGGAAGCCCTCCGCGACGTGGTGCTGGCGGGTGACTTTCCAAGCCTACGCGGCTTCAGCATCTGGAAGCTCACCACCCAGAGCGCTCACCGTGACATCGAGCCCTTTGCCGTGCTCCTGCCGATCGCGCCAAACACCATCGACGCCGATGCCCGCTTCCTCGCGGCAGCAGCCCAAGTCGGAGCCTACCTCGACGACGCTCCACGCTGAACACAATTATCGAGTGGCTAGCTCGCGGCGGGAACGTCGGCGACTGCCGTCGTAACTTGAGCAACCTCGGGTGGGCTGCGTTTCAAGAACTCATTCAGCAATCTTGGGCGCGTGATGGTGCTCGTCGGTGGTGGCGCCTACTGCTGAAATGGTCCCTATCCGGTCTGCGATTGTTTAGCGTATTGACGTCTGGTGTTTTCGCTTGAACGTAGCCGCTATCCTGGTCGGCGCGAGGCTGTTACCCTCCATCGATGAACTGGGAAAAGACAACGGGCGCGGTAACCCACTACTGTCATCTCACGGCCACGGAAGTCGTTGTGGGTAGCCATGCCGGCTCTGGACTCACAGA
>CALBET010000147.1 GCA_937888665.1 uncultured Acidobacteriota bacterium | reverse complement strand
CATACACTTTCGCACGGTCGGGCCGTTTGTCGATTCTGCCCACGATCAATGGCGCGACTCGGTAGTACTCTGCGACCTTCTTTTCGCGCTCTGCTGTCGCCATCATCCACGTATCACGGAATCTGCGTAGCGTGGTCAACTCCTGGCATTCGTCCGGAAGCTGTGCGGCACCACAAACGGCTGTAGTGATAAAACACCCCCCGCCCGATGTGTCCCAGCCGCAATTGGGACACTTGCCTCCATATGGCTTGTACGGATAGGAGCAGTTCACACATTTCACTCCGGACATTCGTGGTCTCCTCTTCCTGGACGGATGACGCCCTGCTGGGTTCCGGTCAACGCCGTGATCCGTTATCAGATGCCATTCAAGGCAGCATGTTCCTTGTCGGAGACACGCTCTCAGCGTCGGCGGCCCCCGTATTATTTCGCAACTACACTTCGCACTTCCAACACATAATGGTGACTGACATTTGGTCCGTCTCCTGTCTGCTCTAGTCGGGAACGTTGATCTCTGCGACTCCGCCCTCTGCTAAGCCGGTCAGGCGCCGTAGATGGTCGAGCATTTCGGATTCCTCGGGACTCATTCTACCATCGGCCGCTGCCGCGACAGCAAAGTCGCCGAACAATCTTGTCAGTTCCTCGCTCCCGAGGGCCGCGATCTTCGCTACCTCCAAGTCACTTAGGCACCCCTTGCCCAATTCGACTGCGTGTTTCGCCTCGCGCCGTATCTCAGACAGATGCATGTGGGTGCGAACGCTCGCGAATCCCTCCAAAGATGCCTTCTCTGCAGCGTCAAGCCCATCAGCAGCGCATACCATGAACCCTGCGCGGACGATGAGCCTTGCCACTTCGCCATCGCCGCCGTACGAATATGCCAACCAAAATCCCCAAGTCTTCGGACTGTTCACTACAACGTCCTCTCGCGCCGCCATGACCACAACACGACCGCTTTCTGGGCAGAGCCATGCCTCTTCGATACGTCCCACCAAATATGCCGGACTCGCCCGGTCTTGATGCACGCAGAACCTGTCGCCGCGCGCAATGCGATCCAGCGGCAGCCGCCACTTCGCAGAAACAAAGCGGCCCTCGTTTTCGAAGAGCCACTCCCTATCGCGGCACACTACATGGGTCTGCCTTACGAATGGTCCACCGCTCATGTTAAACTCCCGTCGGCGCAGCGGCCACAGTTGTTTGCCGAGGTTGGCATGGCGGCACGAAACCTGTCAAGGGGTGCGAGTGGCCAGGATCCACCACCCTGCTCGTGAATGAGTGCCACAGACCGCGCTATCTGATCCTCCCAAGGTCGCCTGAACTGATCACCCCCAGGCCGCCTGAGGTGATCCGCTCGAGGTCGGCTGAACTGATCGCCCCCGGGGTCGGCCAAACTGATCAGCCCGAGGTCGCGTGAAGTGATCGCCCGTTGCACCCTCCGAGGTCAAACAGACCGAGGAGGTTGTGATGGCGACAAGGAGGATGGACATGCATCGGTTACAGGAGCTGGTGCGCCTGCTGCGGCTCGAGACAGGGCACCATAAGGCCGCGAAGCTGCTCGCGATGAGCCCGAATACCGAGAGGGCCTATCGCAGGGCGCTCGAGGAGGCGGGGCTACTTGCCGGCGAAGCGGATGTACTGCCGGAGCTCGCGACGCTGAAGGCGGCGGTGACCGCGAGGCTGCCGCTGAAGCAGTCAGCGCAGTGCACGTCGTCGGTCGAGCCGTGGCGGGAACGGGTCGCCACGCTGGTTCGCAAGGGCGCAGGTCCCAAGGCGATCTTCGACAGGTTCAAGCTCGACGACAAGGACTTCGATGGCTCGCTGCAGGCCATCAAGCGGATGGTGCGCAGCATCCGGCGGGGCGAGCCGCCGAAGGCCGATGACGTCGTCATCCGCGTCGAGACGGCGCCGGGCCAGGTCGCCCAGGTCGACTTCGGCTACGTCGGCAAGCTCCGCCATCCCGACACCGGCGTGCGCCGCAAGGCCTGGGTCTTCGTGATGACGCTGGGCTACAGCCGGCACATGTTCGCCGATATCGTCTTCGACCAGCGTGCGGTCACCTGGCAACGCTTGCACGTCGCCGCCTTCGAGCACTTCAAGGGTGTCGTGGCGACCGTCGTGCCCGACAACTTGAAGGCCGCTGTCATTCGCGCCGCCTTCGGGCCCAGGCGAGGAGCCGTCGGTGAACCGCAGCTACCGCGAGATCGCGCGGCACTACGGCTTCAAGATCGACCCCGCACCGCCGCTGCAGCCGAAGAAGAAGGGCAAGGTCGAGTCGGCCGTCGGCTACGTGAAACGAAACTACTTCGCGACGTGCGACGGTGACGACTTCGACGTGGTGCGCGAGGGGCTGCAACGCTGGGTGATGCAGATTGCCGGGACGCGCGACCACGGCACGACACATCAGCCGCCAGTCGCGCTCTTCGAGGCCGACGAACGCGAGGCGCTGATCGACCTGCCGGCGACCCGCTTCGAGCCGACCATCTGGCATCGAGCGCGCGTTTACGACGACGCGCATGTGCTCTTCGACCGCCGCTTCTACTCGGTGCCGTGGACGCTGCTCGGCAAGGAGGCGTGGGTGCGAGCGACGGCGAGCACGGTCGTGGTCTACGTCGACGATGAGCGCGTGGCGACGCACGACCGCCGCGGCAAGGGCCTACGCAGCACGCTCGACGCTCATCTGCCCGATGTCCGCCGCGACCTGCGTCACCGCGACGAGGGCTGGTGGCTCGAGGAAGCCGACGCGATCGGCGCGGAGGTCGGCGCGCTGATGCGCGAAGTCCTGGAGTCGGATCGTGAGCTCTCGTTGCTGTCGACGGTCCAGGCGATGGTGCTGCATCTGCGCGACTTCCCAACCCAACGGGCGCGCCGGGCGTGCGTGCGGGCGTCGCGCTTCGGCAACTACAGCTTCCCCGGCTTGCGCGACCTGCTCGTCAAAGGCCTGGATTTCGAGCCGCTTCCCGGTGATAGCGAGCTGCTGCCGGGGGCGCTCGTCACCGCCGTGCACGCCCGCGACCTGCGCGAGCTGCTCGGCCACCACTTGTCGGGCGCCGCGGCACGACCGCCACCGCGACAGCGAGCTCGACTCCTGGGACTGCGTG
>CALBET010000146.1 GCA_937888665.1 uncultured Acidobacteriota bacterium | reverse complement strand
GTCTGGCGGTCCGGCGCCAGGTAGTACACATGGTTGCCTTTGATCTCTTGTGTCTCTGTGGGGCCGTAATGGGGGTCGCTGAAATAGATACCCCCTTTCGGGTCCACCCAGAGGTCGTTGGGGCCGTTGAAGCGCCGTCCCTCGAACCCGTCCGCCAGGACCGACAGGCGACCGTCCTGGTCGATCGCCGTCACCTGACGGTTGGCCATCTCGCACACCAGGAGGGTGCCGTCGAGATCGATTCGCAGCCCGTTCGCTCGACCGGTGCTCTCACGAAACGTCGTCACGCCGGTCTCCGCGGACCATCTGTGGATCCGTTCCTTCACCACGTCGCTGAAATAGAGGGCGCCGTCGGCGTCGGCCGCGGGTCCTTCCAGAAAGCCGAACCCGCCCGCCAGCCGCTCCACCTTTGCGCCCGGCGCGATCACGTCGCTCTCCTGCGCCGACACGGCCGTCCCCGCGACCAGGACGAGCGCACCCGCCAGCGCTCGGGCCGTCACGCGTCCGAGGACTCCGCCTCGGACGGGAGGGCGCTTGGCGGCGCCGTGCGCCCTGGCTCCACCGTGCGGCCGAGCAGTTCGAAACGGATCGGGCGACCGAGCACCCGCTCAAGCGGCGCCACGTGGCGTTGAGCGGCCCACAACTCGAGTTCCGTGTCACCGTGTGCGCCCAGGCGTATGAAATAGGCGTCGTCGACCGGTGACACGATCACCTCGCTGACGCTCTGGCCATGGCTGCGGTCGAGTCCCTCGGCCAGCCGGAGCAGCGCGGCGAGGGTGCGAACGGTGCGGCGCTGCGGCGACGGGAGGGCGCCGTATCCCGGGTGGGGCTTCTTCGGCGTGCCGCGGCGATGATACCGGGTTGTCAGCGCAATCACCTCCACCTCGTCCGGCTCGAATCCACGCAAGTCTCCGTTCTTGACCAGGTAGTACGAGTGTTTGTGGTGTCGCGCGAAGCTGATGTGGACCCCGATGTCGTGGAGAAGGGCCGCGTACTCCAGCCATTCACGTTCCCGCCGGTCCAGTCCGTGGGCCTCGGCCGTCTGGTCGAAGAGCGACACGGCGATCCGCGCGACCTGCGCGGCATGGTCCGCGGAGTAGCTGCACCGTTCCGCGAGTTCGATCACGCTACGCCGTCTGACATCCGGATACTGCTCGACCCTGGCGACTTTGGCGCGATTTCGATGGATGTAGTCGAGCGCCAGACCTTCCCGCAGCGACAGATCGCAGAGTGTGACCTCCTGCGCGTCCAGGGCTTTCAGAATGGTGTCGAACAACACGGCGCCGGCCACAATCAGATCGGCCCGCCGTGGGTCGAGGCCCGGCACGCGAAGACGCTCGGTCAGGGTCAGCGCCGTCAGCTCCTTGCGAATGCGCCGGAACTGCTTGGCGGGCACCCGCAGATTCCGAACATCGTCGTCGGCACTGCGGCTGTCGACGCTCGCCAGTGCGCCGAGGCTCAGAATGGTGCCGGACGTCCCGATGACGCGGTCGAACCCCAGCTCGCGAATGTGGGCGATCGGCTCGGCGAGGGCCTCGGCCACGAAGCGGGTCATCTCCCGCTCATCCCGTTTCGAGAGCGGATCGCTGGCGCGGAAGCGTTCAGCCAGTCGGATGACGCCGATCTTCAGGCTCCGGGTGAGCGTGGCGCCGGCCGCCGATCCGACGGTCAGCTCGACACTGCCGCCCCCGATGTCGACGACGACCGCGGTGTCGGCGCCGACGTCGACGCCATAGACCGCGGCTTGGTGGATGAGGCGGGCCTCCTCGGTGCCGGAAATGACCGTGGCTTGTATCCCGGTGCGCTGCTGAATCGCGTCGAGGAAGTCACGGCCGTTCTCGGCTTCGCGCACGGCGCTCGTGGCGGCCGCGACGATCTCGTCGACCCGGTGCGAATCGGCCAGGCGCCGGAACCGCGATAGCGCAAGTAGGCCATTCTCCATGGCCGTTTTGGTCAGCGCCCGTCCGTCGAGTCCGCCGGCGCCCAGACGCACCATCTCCTTCTCCCGATCGACGATCTCGAACGAGAGGTCCGGGCGCACGCGGACCACAATCATATGGACCGAGTTGGTGCCGATGTCGATGGCGGCGATACGCATGAGTCAGGCTCGCGTCACACGTAGGTCGAGCGTCAGGCTGTGGCTGCGAGGCGTTGGCTATAATCTGAAGGTTCGGACACGCCGCCCACGTAGGTCCGCGTCACGACGCCAATGCTACCATGCCCCGTCGACATCGCCTGGAGCACCCCTTCGGCCGCTACCTCCGCGCCTTCGAGCGGAACCTGGCCGCCGCCGTGGCCGGCGAGGTGGAGCCGTTACACGATTGTCGGGTGGCAACTCGGCGTCTGCGAGAACTGGCTCCGCTGGTGGCCGCCGAACTCGGGGGGGCGGCGACGAAGCGGCCCCGGCGCCGCCTGCAGCAGGTGGGGCGTGCGCTCGGTACGGTGCGCGAGATAGACGTCGCGATCGAGCTCCTCGACGAGCTGACCGGCGATGGGTGGACCTCCGACGATGCCGCGGTGCGGCTGCGACAGCATCTCGACGACCTGCGCTCGAATGCCCGACGCCGGATGGTGTGCGATCTCGACCGGGAGCACGCGACGAAGCTTGGCCGGCAGCTGCGCACCGTATTGGGGGATTTGCGCGGGTCCACGAGGGGCGCGTGGACCCGGACCCTGTCGTTGCGGATGAGCGCTCGTGCCGGTCAGCTCCGCGACGCCGTGGATGCGGCGGGCGTCCTCTATGTGCCGGATCGTCTGCACGCGGTGCGTATCGCCGCCAAGAAGCTGCGATACGCCTTCGAACTGGCCGCCGAGGCGGGGGTCACGCGGCGCCACGCGCCGGCGCGGCGGTTGAAGGCGGCGCAGGACATGCTCGGACGGCAGCACGATATCGACGTGCTGACCCGCCTGATCCAAGGGGTGCCGCTCCCGGGGCCGCCGCTGCCGCGCTGGGTGACGCATATCGACGACCTCCGGCATCGGCTCGAAGCGGAGTGCCGGCGGTTGCACAGCGAGTTCATCGGGCAGCGTCGTCAGTTGACGCAGGCCGCCGCCGCCGCCATGGAGACCGCGACGCGGATCTGGCACCGACCGTCCGGCGGCGGTTCGACGCCGGCGCCGCTGAAAATGACGCTCGCGGACGAGCGGACCGAGACAGGATCGTCGGCCCGCCGCCTTGTGTCCAACCGATAGGGGGTCCGTTGCAGCTCTATCTCATTCGCCATGGCATCGCCGCGGACCGCGGTGCGGACTATCCCGACGACCGGCAGCGGCCGTTGACCGCCGTCGGCGTGGCCCGCATGCGGCTCGAGGCCGATGCCTTGGCGGCCCTGGGCGTCGCGTTCAACCACATCATTACGAGCCCGATTGTCCGCGCGCGCCAGACCGCGGACATTGTGGCGGCCGGCGGCACGTCCTCGGCCCTGACCCTGGCCCCGCCACCGGTGACCGAAAGCGAGGCGTTGGCGTTCGAGGGCACGCCGGACGACGTGCGGCACGTCCTGGCGGGGCACCCTGCCGCCGCGTCGATCGCGCTCATCGGGCACGAGCCGAATATCGGGGAACTCGCTGCCGCGCTCACCGGTGCACGCTCACCGCTGCGCTTCAAGAAAGGGGCGGTCTGTCGAATCGACCTGGTCGGGCACCGGCGCGGGATGGAGGGTGAGCTCCGCTGGTTCTTGACGCCCAGAATGCTCCGAGCGCTCGGCCGGAGCACAGGCGACTAGTCCCCTGGTTCCAGGGGCGTAGACGGCGCGTGTCCTACCCGCTACCGCCCCGGAGCAGCCATCCAGCCAGCGCCCCGCCGAGGACAAGCCAGGTCGAGTTGGGGCGCACCGTATAGAGGACCACGATGGCACCGACACTCAGCCCGGCCGTCGTCACGTCGACAATCGCTGAGCGGGCCAGGTGCCACGTGACCGCGGCCATCAGACCGAGCGAGGTCACCACCAGGCCGTCGAGGAGGGCGCTGGTGACAGGCGATGCCCTCAGGGTCGGAATCAGCGGTTGCGAGATGGCGACGAACAGGAACCCAGGGACGAAGATACCGACAGTGGCCAGGGCCGCACCCTTCCAGCCGGCGAGCAGATAGCCGATAAATGTGGCGGTCGTGAAGACGGGTCCCGGGGTGACCTGCCCAATGGTCACCGCGTCGATGAGTTGCTGGTCGGTGAGCCAGCCCCACCGCTCGGTGAGGTCGGCCCGCAGGAAGGCGAGCAATACGTATCCGCTCCCGAACAGGACCGACCCGACCTTCAGGAAGAACAGCGTGAGACGGGTCAACGTGATCGGGACCACAGGTGACCCCACGGTGGAGGCCAGCAA
>CALBET010000145.1 GCA_937888665.1 uncultured Acidobacteriota bacterium | reverse complement strand
GAGGACGAGCGCCCGCGTGCCCTCCGTCTCGTCGATGCCGTGGATCTGCGCGATGTTCGGGTGATTCAGACTAGCCAAGACCTGCGCTTCCCGTTGGAACCGGGCGAGGCGATCCGGATCATCGGCGAAAGCGTCCGGCAGGATCTTCAGCGCCACCTGACGGTTGAGCTTGGTGTCGGTCGCCTGCCAGACCTGTCCCATGCCCCCCTCGCCAATGAGGGCGGAGACGGTGTAGTGCCCGAGGCGGGTGCCAGCGGTCAGGGCCATCGTCTGTCGTGAGAGGCCATTCTACGCCCACGGGGTCACCGCCCGCAGCGGACGCACAGAATTACCCGTAGAAGGAGCACAAACGCGTTGTCAGCGGGTCTGTCGTGAGGAAGGGGCCTCACGTGGTACGTCCCTGCCCCCCCCGCAGCGCGCAGCGCGGCCGCGACGGCATGGTGATTGGGGCACGAGCCGTGCCTGTCCCCGACGATCACACGTCCGGATACGCCGGGAGCGTCGTGAGCCGAGCGTCGTCGATGGCGCCGCCGACCGTGAAGTGATACAGGTCCTGATAGGTGGTGTCCTCAAGACCGAGGACGTCATGCATGGCATCGTCGAAATAGCAGCCGATGCCGGTGCTCCGGAGCCCGGCTGCCTCCGCTTCCAGATAGAGCACCTGTCCGATCGCGCCAGCCTCCCAGAACAGACGGGGGTAGAACCACGCGCCGTGGCGCCGCAGCGGCCCCTCGAACTCCGCGATCATCCCGAGACTGAAACACCCGTCACTGGCGATGTCCTGGGTGCAGGAGACCGCCCGCGCGGTGTGCCTCGTGTCAGCCTGACTGAGACACCACAGATCGAGGTCTTCAGGACAGCCAGGAGGGCGCTCCCACGTCGCGGTGCGAGGACACGCCGCCTCCAGCCCCGACCGCTGGGTGCGGTCGCGTACCAGCATGTACAGCCCGGGGGCCAGCCCATCCACTCGGTGAACGAAGATCGCCAAGTGGATATGCGGTGTCCACGGCAGGGTGCTGAAGGGGATCTGACCCGGGCTCGCGACCGTCTTGTGGAGCATGCGATAGAACAGGTCTCGGTCGATCCGGGTCTGCCCATCCATCGCTACCGCGCTGCGCCGCTGACGGATGACGGGCCGCAGCGCGACCAGGCGTGCCGGCCACAAACTGGGTGAGTGTGACGCCGGCGACCGCACGCTGGGACTTCGCCCACGGGGTCTTCGGGCTGCGGCCGCCGGCGCGTCCATCCCCCAGTCCACGTGATCCGCACTGAGGGCGTTGGGCGTGCCGCGCCACTCCAGCCGCGCGAATTGCCGCACCGGGTCCTCGGGCAGGGTGCCCGCGGTGATCCCCTGCACGCGCGGGCCGACGGCGATCAGCACATCCGGCTCCTCCGCTTCCGCGGTGTGCTTCCTAGCAGTGCCCAGGAGCCCCGCCAGTTCAGTAGTGCCCAGATCGTCCAGCAATCTCGCCTGCCACCCCAGCGCCGCGGCGGCGATGGCGACCGCGGCAATGGCGTGACCGAGGTCATGTTGGCAATAGCGATAGGCACGCTTCCCGTACTTCCACGCCTCCCGCCAGTGAACGGAGGTCAACCCGACGAAGAACGTCTCAGGCGGACATCGCGCGCACAGGGCCTCCCAGAGTGCCGGGTCCACCTGCGCCCTCACCTCGAGCGCATGTTCCTTTGGCGCATAGTGGCAGACCAGTGGACCCGCGAAGAGACCATCCACCGGACCACAGAGCAGGTAGCCCTCGGTCGGGTGCAGATTGCCGCTCGACGGATTGACCCGCAGCGCCCATTGGGCGTCGCCCGCCTTCTTCCAGGCCGAGATGGCCAGGCTGTCGAAGAAGAGCTGTGAGATGCTCCGCCGGTTCAGCGGGATCGGTGGACTCTGCCCCTCGACGAACGCGTCATCGTAGCGTGGCCCGTCCGCAGGTGGAGCCCGGTCGAGCGCGATCAGGGTCGCCCCATGGTAGCGGCGAAACGGGGCGGGCTGATTGGCCCAGTCCAAGTACCCAGGCCCGTCCGCGAAGCGATGGACATGATGCTTCGTGACCTGGTGATACCGGCGCACCGTGGCCAGCGCGTCCGTCGAGGTCGTATTCGGCACGTCGTCGCTCTCGCGACTCATGGCACCGGGAACCTCTGTGGCACTCCAGGTGCAGGCCCACACCGACCCGGCCGAGCTTCAAGCAACTGCCCCCGAAACTCGACCCGGCCAGACAGCGTGCGGAAGTCGATCCCATCCTGGCTGCCGATGTCGTGCAGCGTGCAAGTGTGCGGGTGGTTCAGGCTGGAGATGGTCTTCGCCTCGCGCTCGAACCGCTGCTTGAGATCGGGGTCGGAGGCGACGTGCTCTGGCAGGACCTTGATGGCGACAGTTCTATCGAGTCTCGTGTCCCTCGCTTCATAGACTTCCCCCATGCCGCCGGCCCCGATGGCGGAGACGATCTCATACGGGCCGAGCGTGGTGCCGGGAGCGAGTGGCATCAGTCGACAGGAACCAGGCGTTCGAGCCCATGGAGCCAGTTCTGGCTGAGATGAAGAATGCCATCGCCGTCGGACTGACGCAGCATGAGGAACTGCTGCCCGTCGATGGACACATCGTAGCGTGGTCCGACCCAGGGAGGCGTCGGTCACGTATGTGAGCGTGCCATTCGGCGACACGTCGAATGACACGCCGCCAATGTCTGTCGTCGCGACCTGAGCCATGACACGCACGGGCTCGCCGACAATGTCGAGAGCATCGATGTCAAAGCCCACCGCCCACAGCGCCCCGTCTCGACCAAAGACAAGATGCCCGGTGGGCGAATATCGGGCATCGTGACCACGCGTCAGTAGCTTCCGTTCTCCCGTGTCCAGTTGGACCAGGGCGATTTGCGCGTTGGCGCGCAGCTCCCCGGCGATCGTGAACAGGACCGCCGTGCCACCGGGAAGGTGCTCGGGGAACAGATGGTCTCCCTCGCCCTGTGTTGGGGTGGTGACCTCGACTGGCTCACCGCCGTCCCCAGCAACCTGCCACAGCCCGGTCGTGGGTACGTCGGTGGCGAAGACAACCGTGCCGTCCGGTCCCCAACTTGCGCCGCGAGGGGCGGCTCCCGTCAGGCAGATCAGCTCTGACGGTCCACCGTCGATCGGCACTCTTCTGAGTTCGAGCCTACCCTCAAAGTAGCCAACCCAGTCGCCGTCATAGGAGATGAACGGGTTCCGCAGTATCCGACCCAGGATCTTCAGCGCGACCTGGCGGTTGAGCTGGGTGTCAGTCGCCTGGTAGACCTGCCCCATGCCCCCCTCGCCAATGAGGGCGGTCACGTTGTAATGCCCGATGCGTGTGCCAGCGGTCAGGGCCATGGGTCTGTCGTGAGGGGCCATTCTACGCCCACGGGGACACCCGCTCCAGGGGGTGCACAGAATTACCCGTACACGGCCCACGGACGCGTCCTCATGGAACCGTGGCTTTTCAAGGCGGCTACACTTGGGCGATGAAGGCGATCGACACTCGTTGGAGTCCCGCTGATCGCGACCGACGGTTTCCAGCATTACTTCGGGGCAGTCCTGCGCCTCATTGGTCCCGCGTGCGTCTACACGGTCACGTAATCAAGACGCGTCGAAACGATCGTGTCGTCCGAATCGAGCGGCACGTCAAGATTGGCACTGCGAAGCGGCTAACACCTCGTTCGTCGAGCGCCTCAACCTCACGATTTGACAAGGGTCGGCATACCCGCGCCGACGCTCGCCCTGCCACGCCCGGGTGAAGACCTGTCGCGCCCTACTTCGCGGCGGACGCCGGCCAGAGCACGCCCTGGTATTTGCTGGTGACCGGTCCCACACCCTTGTAGATGAACTTCTGCACGCGGTGGCCTTCGTAGGTTTCCGCAGCGTACAGGTTGCCCTTGGAGTCGGTGGCGATCACGTGTACGCCGTAGAACTGTCCGGGCTGCCGGCCGCCGTCGCCGAACGCCGTGAGTTCTTCCAGCGTGTCGCGCTGGAGGATGTGAATCAGCTCGTTCTCGCCGTCACCGACGTACATGTAGGTCTGCTGTGGATCGGCGGAGAAGGCGATATCCCACACCGCGCCAGCGTTCCGGGTCTCTTTCAGAATGAAGGCTTCCTTGACGAACGTCCCTTCCTTCGTGAAAACCTGGATACGGTTGCCCTGACGGTCACAGACGTAGACGAACCCATCCTTCGACACGGCCACGCAGTGCACCGCGTGGCGCCACTGCTGGGCGGGCGGCGCGGCCGGGTCGTACCCGGTCTGCGACTGACCGCCCGTCACGCTCACGTTCTCGAACGTCGAATCGTCGGGCTTGTTGCCATAGGCGCCCCAGAACCGCTTGATGGCGCCAGTCTCCGGGTCGATGACCGCGATGCGAGTGTTCAGGTACCCGTCGGCCACGAATCCTTCATCGCCGTTCGGATCGAACACCATCTTCGCCGGGCGGCCGAAGTTCACCGGGTCGAGGCTGTTGGCCTTGTACTGGCGCTCGCGGGCCGGCGCATCAGGGTTGCCGCTCGTCAGATGCGCGTTCCGCTTGCCATACTGCGCGATGAAGGTGCCGTCCTTCGTGAATTTCAGCAGGTGGGAGTCGCCACCGGAACCACCTACCTGTAGCGAGGAAACGTCGGAAGACCTGAACCGGGATCTGCACTGTGGCCGTCCCAGCCCGACGCTCTTATACACCCAACGCCGTGCGCGTGGGCCCAATATCGTCGTCGCGCACTTGCCGGACCCCAGGGAGCGACAGCGGGGTCAAAGCCGCGGTCACACGTGATTGACGCGGGAATGATCGCCACGGATCAGAACGCCCGGTGCGATGCGGGCCGCTGGGTGAACGCTCGACCGCGGGAGAGGCGGCTATCGCGGCCATTCCATGTCCCCTCTGTTGTTGTGTTGGCGCATCCGGCTGATCTCCCCTACGTCGCCAAATCGTTCTCGATCGAGCGCCTTGCCTGCCCTTTTGCATGCGGTCAATGGGTGTTCGGGCTCGGCCTTGGGGTGTATAAAGGGGCCATCTGGAGCAGGCAAATCGGAAATCCCGGATCATAGGTCCTCGCCATGGGAGTGTTTCCGTGTGACGAAATCGACTTGCGAGAAGTGCGGACACATGTTCGCGGGGCCCCTGTTTTTTTGCAAGCGGTGCGGTTACGCACTGTCGCTTGGGGACGGTGACTATCGTCGGGTTGGGGTCGTGTCCTACCCAAAATCGGGTCGGACCTGGTTCGAGCACCTCGTCTATCACTACACGCTAGCCCACTTCGACGCCGTGGATCTGGACTACGGGTTCACGTTACGACCGACGCTCAGGAAGAAGTTCCAATGCCTGCTGCTCGACCGCGGCCGAGACGCCGCGTATCCCATCCTGTCGTTTCGTCACGGTGGCTCCAAAGGCGATCGCTCCACCGCCCGCTTGCGCGACAAGACTCAGGACTTTCTGGAGGGCCCCACGATTCTGTTGGTACGGGACCCGCGCGCCGTGGTAGTCAGCTACTATCACCACCTCCGGACCAAGGGTGAATGCCGTTCGAACGATCTCGCGACCTTCGTGAGGGATCCGGAGCAGGGACTCGCGCGCATCGTACGCTTCCTGAACTTCTGGGCCCGTCACGCGTGCGCGGGGCATGCCCACCTCCACGTCGTACGATACGAGCGGCTAAGGGCTGATACGAGGACCGCGCTCGCCTCCGCCTTGTCTTTCGCGGGAGTCAGCCAGGTGGAGGCGACGGCGCGCGACCACGCGGTGCGCGAATCGTCGTTCGAGGCCATGCAGGCCCGGGAGCTTTCCAGGCCCGGAGCGCGTCGCGCCCGTCTTGGCGCGACCGACACACTTCGGGTTCGGCGGGGCGGCGCGGCCGGCGTAGATGAGCTCGCGGACGCCGACCGTGCCCTTATTGATCGAGTCCTGGCAGCGGACCTCGACCACT
>CALBET010000144.1 GCA_937888665.1 uncultured Acidobacteriota bacterium | reverse complement strand
TCGGCGGGGGCGGTGCGGCCTGGACCGGGGCGACGATCAGGCTGCCGGCCAGCAGACCGAGACTTACCGCAGGGACAAGGAAGCGGGCACGACGCATGAAGGGCTCCTAGGCTTCGGGCCCGTCGAGGCGCCTGTGGTGATGTGACGCTAGGGGAAGACGTGCACGGCGTCAATGGGCACCGCAAGCCTCACGTACTGGCGCAGGGCACGCAGAGGACTGCCCACGGATGGATCTCGAGTCGACCCTCGGGGATCGGCGCTTCGCACGCATCGCATACGCCGTAGGTGCCTTCATCGAGTTTGCTCAGTGCGCGTGCCACTTCCTCGGACTGCCACAAGAGTTGCTCGTGAGCGGCCACCTGGGTGAGGCGCACAACTGCGATGCTCGTGCCGTCGCCGACGCGCTTGCCGAAGGAGATGCCGCCGGTGGCATCCGGCGGCGCCGCCAGGTCCGCAGCGCGCGCGTCGAGGTCCCGCTGCTTAGCAAGTAGCACCTCACGGACGTCGTCAGCCATCCGCACAGTCTGCCCGCTGCCGACGAGAAATCGTGGCTCCCTAGTTGAGGACGTCGACCGCGTGGCGGGGCACCCTCGGGATCGGCCAGTCGCGGTGGACCTTGCCCAATTCGAACCACACGAGGACGACCAGTGTGTCGTCGTCGACGTGGTAGTCGACGGACTCCCAGTAAGCCTCGTGGCCAGCGCGCCACTGCGCCAGCGAGACATCACCCTCGTTCTCCGCCTCCACGAACTCCCACGGCACGTCGGCGAGCCGGACGATCCGCACCTCGGTGACGACGACGTCCGCGACGGGGAGGCCGTCATCGTCGACGACGGTCTGCAGGTCGCCGACCTCTTCGATGGACTCACCTTCGGCTTCGTAGTCGGACATAAGCCCTGCCGTAGCCCTCTTATGTCCATCGACGACGAGACCGACGAGCCAGCGTCGCATGTTGCCGGGCTCAGCAAACTCCAGGGGAGAAGGCACCGGATTCGCAGCCACTGTCCCCAAGCCTAGACGGCCCCGGTGGACATGGGGTGATTGACGGGAGGAGCCTGGTCCCATCTTTCGCCGTTGAGCGCGCGATCCGTGAGTTGGATCATCCGAAGATAGTCCCTCCGCATACTGACGAGACCCGTCGGCATGTGCCCACTGGGAAACCAGTCAAGCAGTACGTCGCCACCGCTGGCACTCAAGGCATCCGATCGCGATCCCCTGGGTGCTCACACCTTCGGTGTTGGCGAGGCGGTACGCGCTGCCCTTGATCTCGGGGCCAGCGAGATTGTGCTCGGCCTCGGTGGGAGCGCTTCCACAGATGGCGGCACGGGCATGGTTCGGGCACTCGGTGGCCGGTTCGTCGATTCCCGCGGGGAGGAGATTCCGCTGGGTGGTGCTGGCTTGCTGCAGCTCAACCGGATTGATCTATCTCGACTGGATCCGCGGGTAAGGACCACGAGATTCGTGCTTGCCGCGGACGTGAGTACCCCGCTCCTGGGTCTGTCCGGATGCGCACGGGTGTTTGCTCCTCAGAAGGGTGCGGACCAAGCAACCGTGGAGACTTTGGAATCAGCCTTAGCGCGCCTTGCTGAAGTGACAGGGCCGGAAGCCGGTGCGATGTTTGCGCATGCTGCGGGGTCTGGCGCCGCAGGCGGCGCGGGCTTTGCAGGATTGACCTATCTCGGCGCCCACATGGACTCAGGGGCGCGGGTGGTACTGGAGATTCTCGGACTTCGCGACATGCTCATGAGCGCGGACTTGTTGATCACAGGCGAGGGGCGACTCGACGCCCAGAGTCTGTGCGGCAAGGCTCCTGTGGCAGCGGCAGCATTGGCTCGGGAACTCGGGGTGCCAGTCGTGGCTGTGGTGGGGACTTCACGACTCACTCTCGACCAGGGTCGAAGGGCGGGGTTCAAGAAGGTACATCAGCTGACCGACATTGAGCTCGACATGGAACGCGCCAAGAGGAATGCTGAGAACTTGCTCTTCAGTGTCGGTCGGTCGCCTGCTTGGGCGACGGCCCTAGGAACGTGGTCAAGCGAGGGACGGTTTGGGGGGCAAGAAGGCCACTTCACTCACGATTACTTGGGGTGAGTGACGGGACTTGAAGGTGCCCGGAAAGCCCCAGT
>CALBET010000143.1 GCA_937888665.1 uncultured Acidobacteriota bacterium | reverse complement strand
ACACCGCGGGCACGATGACGCAGGCAGCCGCAGCCTTGCGCGCCAACGGGGCTTCGCGGGTCATGGCCTGCGCGGTGCATGGCGTGCTGTCCGGCCCAGCATTCGAGCGCATTCACGGGTCGGAACTCGAGAAACTCGTCGTGACGAACACCATTCCGCCCAAGCCCGAGTTCGCTGCTTCGGACAAGATCGTAATCCTGTCCGTGGCCCCCCTCTTGGGGAAAGCGATCCAGAGCATTCATCAGGAGACCTCCGTCTCGTCGTTGTTCGTCTGACGATGACTCGGTGGGTGACGCCGCAGGTTTTGCCATGAACACCACTTTGAATACCGAGACCCGATCGGGTCGTGGAAAAAACAGCGCTCGGGAGCTTCGTCGCAACGGCCGGATCCCGGGGGTTGTGTACGGAAGCGCCGGCTCCAATGCGAGCGCCAATTCGGTCGCGGTCAGTGTCGACCCAGCCGATCTCACAGACATCCTGCGGTCCGACACCGGCGTGAATACGCTGATCGGTTTGAGCGTCGACGGAGCGGCCCCGGATCAGGTCCTCATCAAGGACTACCAGGTGGGTCCGCTGAGCCGCGCGCTGCTGCACGTGGATTTCTACCGGGTTGCCATGGACAGGGTCCTCACGGTCACGGTGCCCGTCGTGCTCACCGGCGAAGCCCACGGGGTCAAGGTGCAGGGTGGGCTGATCGACTTCGTCCAGCGGGACGTGGACATCGAGTGTCTGCCGTCGGAGATTCCGGAGAGCCTCACGATTGACGTCTCACCGCTGACCATCGGCCAGGGCGTGCGTCTCAGCGAACTGCTCGAGGGCGTCTCCTGGCAGGCGGTGACCGACACCGACACCCTGCTGGTCCACGTCATCGCGTCGAAGCTCGAAGAGGAGGCCGCGGGCGACGAGGAAGAAGGCGACGGCGACGCGGTTGCGACCGCCGATGGCGCGAAGGCGGACGACAAGGGCGACAAGTCCGGCGACTAAGCGACGCTCCCGAACGGCGGGATGCCTGGCTCGGGAGCTATTTCGCGAACCATGCAGACAGGGCGCGCGGCGTGAAGCTGATTGTGGGGCTTGGCAACCCGGGCGCTGAGTATCGGGGCACGCGCCACAACATCGGCTTCGAGGTGGTGGACGAGGTCGCACGCCGCTGGGGGCTGGAGTTTCAATCGGCGCCAGCCGACGCAGTCTTGGCCAAGTCGCACGGGCTGCCCGGCGGACCACCGGCGGCGATTCTTCTGAAACCGCTCACCTTCATGAACCGCAGTGGTCAGGCGGTGAGTAGCCTGCAGCGGTACTACCGGGTCGAAGTGTCAGACCTTCTCGTCGTGACGGAAGATGTCAACCTGTCGCTGGGGCGGCTGCGGGCGCGGCGCCAGGGGTCAGCGGGGGGGCACAACGGACTCCGGTCCGTGATCGAATGTTTGGGAACCCAGACGTTTTCGCGTCTTCGGATCGGCGTAGGACGG
>CALBET010000142.1 GCA_937888665.1 uncultured Acidobacteriota bacterium | reverse complement strand
TGGCACCGAACCCTCGCGTCATGATCGAGTGCCCCAGCGGATACCCGATCAGGAACGCCGCCAGGAAGATCCACCCCCGGAACGATTCCATTCTGGCCGCCGGTGTCGCCGGCTCATCGTCGTCCGCCAGGGTCGGCATGATGGCGTTCAGCTCGTCCTCGGTCAGGGTCCACGCGTTCTCGCGCGGATGCAGGATGGCCACCATCACGAGGGCGACGGCTGCCACCACGGCGAGGTAGATGAGGTTGAATGAATTGAACAGCGTTTCAGTCACCGGCAGGATGCGGTCGAGCAGCGGCTCGGTGCCGGGGGGAGGGGACGTGATCGGATTACCGGGGGTGGCCAGGATGAGTGGGGCCGAGCCGGACAGCCCCCCGTGCCAGACAGTGCCGATGCCGAGATACGCGCCCGCGATGAGCAGTCGGATATCGGCCTTGGGATTGCGTCTGGCGACGAATGGCACGAAAAGGGCCGAGGCGACCACGCTGGCGGCCCAGTTGAAATACGCGATGATCATCGAGTAGGCGCCCAGCAGCACCACTGCCTGCACCGGCCGCATGGCATCCGGACGGCTGGCCAGCCAGTCGAGAAACCGGTACGCCGGGCGCGACGACACGCAGGCATGCGCGGCAATCATGGCGATGGTGAACTGCATGGCCAGTTCGAGCAACGCCCACATGCCGCCGCCCCAGGCGAGCACCGTCTCGTTGAGTCCGGCGCCGGCGCCGACGATGGCCAGCAGAATCGCCAGCACGGTCAGCATCATGCAGACGATCCACGAGTCTGGGATCCACCGTTGCGTGAACCGTGACAGGGTTTCCCCGAGGTTGCCGACCAGCCGAATTAGAGAAGACATAGGCCAGGAGCGCTAGGCCGCCTCTGCCGTCGGATTCTTTGCGGCCAGGAGGCACAGCAGGGAGACGATCGACAGGACGGCCGCGCCGAAGAATGCGTATTGGTAGTTTCCGAAGGTGTCGTACACGAATCCGGCGAGCTGCGAACCGGCGACCGCGGCGATGCCCCAGGCCAGGAACAGCAGGCCGTAATTCACCCCGAAGTGTTTCGTGCCGTAGAAGTCGGCCGAGGTGGCGGCGAACACCGCCAGCAACGTGCCGTAGCAGTAGTAGACGGCGAACACCCCGACGACGAAGAAGAGCACGTGCGACCCGAACATATACAGCGCCGGCATCGCGACGGCCGAGACCACCACCATCAGTCGGAGCACGTTCAGACGACCGAGGTTGTCGGACAAGGCTCCGGAGAGCACCCGTCCCGTGGTGTTGCCGATCGCCCCGACGACCAGCCCGATCAGTGCCACGCTGCCAATACCGGCCTCGGTGCCGAAGGGCACCAGCTGGCTGATGAGACCGAGGCCTGCGATTGCGCCGAAGAAGTAGGCGAGGAACAGGAAATAGAACGAACTGCCGCGCAGCATCTCACCGGTCGTGACGTCTCGCCCCACGGGCGTGACCGCCGATTTCAGCTGGCTCGGGTGCCAGCCAGCGGGCGCATAGCCGTCCGGTGCCGGCTTCAGGAGCCAGGCGCCGGCGAGGGCCAGCACCAGGAACACCAGGCCGTAGATCTGGAAGGTCGCCTCCCAGCCCACGCCGGGGATCAACAGTTCCGCCGCGATCGGTCCGAAGATGCCGGAGCCCGCGCCGTAGCCGCCGACCGCGATGCCGATGGCCAACCCGCGTTTGTCAGGGAACCACTTTGTCACGACCGGCGTGGCGATCGAATACCCGATGCCGTTCCCGGCGCCGGCGAGCAGACCGTACGCGAGATACAGCACCGTCAACGATGAGGTGAAGCTGGAGAGAAAGAACCCCAGACTGAACAGCACACCGCCGATGGCGGCCAGCGGCCGGAAGCCGACGATGGCGTGGAGCCGCCCGGCGAGGACGAACGTGACCGCCATGGTCAGGATGCCGATGCTGAATACCCATGAGGTCTGCTGGCGCACCCAGCCGAACTCCTGCTCAAGCGGCAGGACGAACACACTCCACGAATAGAAGGTGCCCAGCACGACGTTCAGGAGGGTGCCGCCGACCAGCGGCTTCCATCGGTTTGTGGGGGTGTCAGCCATCGGTTCCTTTGTCTTCACGTTGCGGCCAGGCGTGTGCAGGATCGCATGAGCCTACTTCATCGTCGGCATGCTGAGGCTTACGGCGTCTCGCACTTCCGGCCAGCGTGAGGTGATCACCTTCGTGCGCGTATAGAAACGGACGCCGTCCGGTCCGTGCACATGCAGGTCGCCGAACAGCGAGCCTTTCCAGCCGCCGAACGAGAAGAACGCCATCGGCACTGGAATCGGCACGTTGACGCCCACCATGCCAACCTGGATCTGGTTCGCGAACCGGCGTGCCGACGCGCCCGATCGGGTGAAAATAGCCGTGCCGTTGCCGTAAGGGCTGTCGTTGACGACGTCAATCGCCTCTTCCTCGCTGTCGGCGCGCACCACCACCAGCACAGGGCCGAAGATCTCGTCGCGATAGATCGACATGTCGCGGGTCACATGGTCGAACAGGGTCGGACCCACGAAATGGCCGCCTTCGTGTCCCTCGACGTGGAGGCCTCGGCCGTCCACCACCATCGCGGCGCCTTCGCGTTCACCGGCTCCGATATACCCAGTCACCCGTTCCGCATGGTCCGCGGTGATCAGGGGACCCATCTCGACGCCGTCGCGTTGCCCGGGACCGATGCGGAGGGCCCGCGCGCGCGCCGCCAACCGCGACACGATCGCGTCACCGGCGTCGCCCACCGCCACCACCGCCGAGATCGCCATGCAGCGCTCGCCGGCCGACCCGTAGGCGGCGCCGATCAACGCGTCGGCGGCGGCGTCCAGGTCAGCGTCGGGCAGCACGACCGCGTGATTCTTTGCGCCGCCCAGCGCTTGCACCCGTTTGCCCGCCGCACACGCCGTCTCGTAGACATGCCGCGCGACCGGGGTGGACCCGACAAAGGAGACGGCCGCGACGTCAGGGTGAGCCAGGATCGCGTTCACCGCCTCCTTGTCGCCATGCACGACGTTCAGCACGCCGTCGGGCAACCCCGCTTCCTGGAGCAGCTCCGCGGTCAGCATGCTGGCCGACGGGTCCTTTTCAGACGGCTTGAGCACGAACGTGTTCCCGCAGGCCAGCGCCACCGGCACCATCCACAGCGGGCACATGATCGGGAAATTGAACGGGGTGATCCCCGCACAGACACCCAAGGGCTGCCTGGTGCTGTGGGAATCGACACCGGTGCCGACATCTTCGGCGTGCTCGCCCTTGAGGAGGTGCGGGATGCCGGTCGCGAATTCCACCACCTCGAGCCCGCGTTGCACCGAGCCAGCGGCGTCCGGCAGGGTCTTGCCGTGTTCTTCGGTGATGAGGGCGGCGAGGTCCGGTGTGCGGCGCTCGAGCAGATCCCGGAACCGCATCAGGATGCGGGCCCGGCGCAACGGCGTGGTGGCGCGCCAGGCTGGGAATGCCGCGCGCGCACTGGACACCGCGAGATCGATGTCGGCGCCGTTGGCGAACGGCACCGTTCGCACGACTTCACCGGTCGCCGAATTGGTCACGTCGCCCTCACGCGAACCCTGCGCGGCACGGGGTCGCCCGTCAATCCAAAACGGCACGGTCGACACCGCGGTTTTTGTGGTCATACCGGCTCCCGGTTGGTCTGGCGTGGCGGCGCGTAGGATGATGCGGATTCCCCCTCCCCGTCAAGCCGGGGCGGACGAGGTGGTAGGCCGGCGGCCGCGTCCACGGGAGCGGTTCATGGTCTGTCTCGTCCAGGGTCGAGGCGGCGTAATTCGTTGAACACAAGCGGCTTGCGCTCTTGACGTGTTCTCGGCCACAGCCGTACAATCAAGGTTTCTCGGCGGGCCCGCTGAAACACGAATCACCGTGCTCACCGTTGGGTTTGGCTCATGTGGCACACGAAGGTGCGAAGGAGGCGGGGCAGGAACCATGATGTGGAGACGTGCAATCACGGCGACGGCGGGCATGCTCATGGCGGCGGCAACCCTGGTGCTGATACCGGTTCAGGTGTCGGTTCAGGCACAGGCCGGCGTCACGGGCGAGTGGGAAATGACACTCACCACGCAGACTGGCGTGACGACCTGGCAGGCTCGGTTCGAGCAAGACGCCGATCAGCTAGGTGGTGAAATCGACTTGGGCGACAACGAGGTGCTGTCTGTGGCGGGCACCGTCGACGGGTCGACGCTGAAGTTTGTCATCACCGTCCCGGACCTCGATGGCGACCAGCCGATCACGTTCGAAGGCGAGTTGGCCGGCGACACCATCACCGGGGCCGAGGGCAAGTTTTCCTGGTACGGGACCGGCGCCTGGGCCGCGTCACGAAAGTAGCCAACCCATTGGCGCACCAACACGCCCAACGGCGTCGGTCCGTGGAACCGCCGCCAGCTTGACACTGTTTTTCGGCATCTGCCAAGATTGGCCGTTTGATCCGTTCATTTTGTGATGTTCTCGTGGCCGTGGCTGGCCGACGGCGCGATCGCGTCGTTCGGCGCCCGCGCGTCCGGTGACGAGACACCCGCACCAGTCCGAAGGGGGTCGTCTTGAAGAAGCGCTTCGCAGGTTCGTTGGCGGTCGCGGCGCTCGCGGGTACGTCGGTCCTCTGGCTCACGACGTCTGGGCGAGCCGCCGAGGGCACGATCACGGGCACGGTTACCAGCACCAGCGGTCCTGAGGCCGGGGTCTGGGTCATCGCCGAAACGACCGATCTGCCGACCAAGTTCATCAAGACCGTCGTCACCGCCGATGATGGACGCTACCTGATCCCGGAGCTACCTGAGGCGACCTACAAGGTGTGGGTCCGCGGGTACGGTCTGCTCGACTCCGCGGGTGTGACCGCCGAGCCGGGCGACACGGTTGCGCTCGACGTCACCGTGGCGTCGACGCCGGCCGAGGCGGCGCAGATCTATCCCGCCAACTACTGGTACTCGCTCATCGAGCCGCCGGCTCCAAGCGAGTTTCCCGGCACCGGCGACGACGGGAACGGCATCTCGGCCAACCTGGAGCACCAGGAGCAATGGGTGGACGTTCAGAAGCAGGGCTGTATGCTCTGCCATCAACTCGGCAACCGCATCATCCGTGAGATCGACAACCTCGAGCAGTTCGACTCGACGCTCGCCGCCTGGGACCACCGCGTGCAAATGGGTCAGCGCGGTTCCCAGATGACCAACGTCATGAGCCGGTTCGGCCGTCAGCGGGGTCTGCAGATGTTCGCGGATTGGAGCGATCGGATCGCCTCCGGCGCCGTGCCGCCGGCACCGCCGCGGCCCGAAGGTGCGGAGCGCAACGTGGTCATCTCCATGTGGGAATGGGGTACCGAGATCGACTATATCCACGACGAGATTGCGACCGACAAGCGGAACCCCCGGGTCAACGCGAACGGTCCCATCTACGGCGTCAATATCTCGAACGACGAGTTGGCCATGCTCGACCCCCTCACCAACCTGGCGACGAATGTGAGCATTCCCCTGCGCGTCGATCCGGACACGGTGCCGGGGATGATTGCGCAGTCGATGCCGGCTCCGTCTCGCATGTTTGGCGACGAACTGATTTGGAAGGACCCGGCCAACCCCCACAACCCGATGATGGACCAGAAGGGGCGGGTCTGGATGACGTCCGCCATTCGGAACCGGGCCAATCCGGATTACTGCAAGGCCGGGTCGGACAATCCATACGCGCAGTACTTCCCGCTGGACAGCGGATTCCGGTCCGCCGTGTACTTCGAGCCCGAGACGCAGAAGTTCGTGATGATCGACACGTGTTACGGCACCCATCACCTGCAGTTCACGGAAGACGACAACGACACCGTGTATTTCAGCGGTGGCGGGCAGGTGATCGGCTGGCTCGATACGAAGCTCTACGACGCCACCGGGGACGAGCGAGCCGCGCAGGGCTGGTGCCCCACCGTGCTTGATACCAACGGGGACGGCGTGATCACCAAGCCCTGGAACGAACCGGGGCGCGGCAACCAGCCGGCGGCCAACGACGCCAGCCTGGACACGCGCGTGGTGGTTGGCAGCTACGGCGTCATCGGCGACCCCACCGACCACAAGGCGGTGTGGATCAGCTCGAACCAGTTCCCCGGACGACTGGCCCGTTTGCATGTCGGTGACAATCCGCCCGAGACCTGTCTGACCGAGATGTTCGAGGTGCCGTCGGTGTTGGATTCCACGGTGCCGAAGGAGAAAACCGGGTTTGGCTCGCGCGGCCTCGACATCGATCGGGACGGCGTGATCTGGACGGCGTTGTCGGGGAGTAGCCACTTCGCCAGCTTCGATCGCACCGCGTGCGACGTCCACAACGGGCCGACCACGCGCGAGGGGCGCCACTGCGTCGACGGGTGGACGCTGTATCCGACGCCAGGCCCGGTCGTGAAGGGCACCGATGTCCGCGCCGACTACCACTATTACAACTGGGTCGACCAGTGGAACACGCTCGGCCTTGGCGAGGACGTGCCGATTGCGACGGGGTCAAATTCCGATTCGTTGCTGGCCCTGGATCCAGACACGGGTAATTGGACGGTCTTGCGAGTGCCGTACCCGCGAGGGTTCTTCACGCGCGGGCTCGACGGTCGCATTGATGACCCTGACGGGGGCTGGAAGGGCCGCGGCGTCTGGGCCACCTACGGCGAGGCGGCGACCTGGCACATCGAAGGTGGTCAGGGCGTCAAGCCGGGTATTGTGAAATTTCAGGTCCGGCCAGACCCGCTGGCCAACTAGTGCTGCGGAGGCTGTCCTCCAGCTCTTTTCTACGATGTCTCCATCATGACGAACACGAACTGGATCGAATCGATGACCGGGCTGAATCGTAAGGGCGCGTGTCTGGCGCTGGCCACCGTGGCGCTGCTGTGTTTCGCGGCTCCAGCCAGCTGGGCCGGCCAGGGGGCAACCGGATCTATCGGTGGCACGATTTCCGATGAGAGCGGCGGCGTCATGCCTGGCGTCACCGTGAGCGCGTCCGGCAACGAGGCCGTTCGCTTCGGCGTCAGTGATACGGAGGGCCGGTATGAGATTGGGGATCTGGCTACCGGGCGTTATGAGGTCGAGGCACTGCTCCCCGGCTTTCTCGCTGACACCATCTCGGTATCGGTGACCGGCGGCGGCACCGCCGCGGCCAATCTCACGCTGGTGATCGCTCCCCGCGCCGAAACGGTCACCGTGACCCGCACCGACCAGACCCTGTCCGTCGTCCCAAACTCCATCGCGGTCGTGGAGCGGGACCAGATCGAGTTCGCCCAGCGCCGGACCTCACTCGACGAGTCGCTGCGGGGTATCCCTGGCGTGTTCGTGCAGAATCGCCGGAACTACGGTCTCTCGGGCGGCATCGGGGTCAGCATCCGTGCGCCGCAGCCCCGGTTCGGTCTGCGTGGCATCGCCATCATCCAGGATGGCATTCCGATCACGACCGCCGACGGCACGACGGAGCCGGGCAACGTCGATCTCGGGTCGGTGGGACGCATCGAAGTCATTCGCGGTCCCAGCTCTGTGTTGTACGGGAACTCGGCCGGGGGCGTGATCAATCTCACGACGACGTTCGACCGGTCGCGCAAGCTCACGATTCGGCCCGACGTCCAGTTCGGCAGCTACGGCTACAACCGGCAACAGATTCGGGCAGACGGCGGGAACGGCAAGACCCAGTTCATGTTTAGCGCGAGTCGTTTCGAAACCGACGGATTCCGCGCGAACAGCCATGCCGAGATCATCCAGACGAACCTCATCGTTCGCCGCGAACTAGGATCCAACACCGAGCTGCGCGGCGTGTTCAATTTCAACGACACGCCGTACGCGGAGAGCGCGAGCTTTCTCACCGAGGCCGAGGCCCGCGGCGAGCCCCTCAGGGACGACAACGGTGTCTGCCTCTCCGGCGCGTGCCTGGCCAGAGGCGTGGCGCTGTCCCGCAACTGGGGCGAGGCGGCGAGGCAGGGGCAGGGCGGCCTGACCCTCGAGCACCGCCTCAGCGAGACCGATCGTCTCCGGGTGACCGGGTGGGGCATGTGGCGGGACCTCGACGCCGTCGGGGCGTTTCGGAACGTCGCGCTCGGTCGGAACGGATTCGGCTTCCGATCCGAGTATCTCGGTGGGACACAGGCCGGGACGCTGGGCCTCGACTGGGCGGCCGGGTTCGATCTGTCGTCGCAGAACGACGACCGGATGGAGTTCGGGCAGGTGGCTCCAGTGGTGAGCGGTGGACGAGCCACCAGCGGAGCGCTCGACATCGACCAGACGGAGGACGTGTTGTCAGCGGGGCCGTTCGCGCAAATCGGTATCTCGCCGAACGACCGTGTCCGGTTCAGCGCCGGTGTTCGGTGGGACTACTACGATTTCACCGCGGGTGACCGCCGGCTGGAGGATGGCGACCAGTCCGGTGAGCGGACGATGAGCCAGGTGAGCCCGTCTGTCGGGGTGACCGTGGCCGCGGCGACCGGCGTGAACTTGTTCGGTAATGTGGCGACCGCCTACGAGACGCCAACGACTGTCGAGCTGTCGCAATCGCCGAGCGGCGGCGGCGGGTTCAATCAGGAGCTCGGTCCCCAGGACCTGACCAGTATGGAGTTCGGGGCCCGCGGGCTGATCAGCCCGGCGCGATTGCGGTACGAAGCGACGGTGTACGTGTCGACCGTCGATAACGCGCTCGTGTCGTTTCAGAACGCGTCTGAAGAGGTCTTCTTCCGTAACGCCGGTAAATCGTCTCGAGACGGCGTGGAGTTCCTCCTCGAGTGGGTGCCGACATCAAACTTTAATACGAGCGTCGCGTACACGTATCAGGACTTCGTGTTCGAAGAGTTTACGGTCAGTGGTGAGGATTTCGCTGGCAACCTCGAGCCGGGTGCCCCGCCGCACCGCATCTTCTTCGGCGCCAACTACACCGCTCCCTTCGGCCTGCGGTCCGGGGCGACGGTGCGCTGGGTCGACAAGTTCGCGGCGACGAATGACAACACCGTCTTCAACTGGTCCTACGCCGTGGTCGACCTCCGGTTTGGGTACGACGGCCACTGGGGCGGGGTTGACGTGCGGCCGTTCCTCGGTATCGACAACCTGCTCGACGAGCGGTACAACTCGTCGATTATCACGAACGGGCTGGGCGGCCGATTTTTCGAGCCGTCGCCGGACCGCGAGTTCTACGTCGGTCTCACGATTGGGACCGGTGTGCGCTAGCAGCCCACGGGCTCTAGGGAGCGCGTCGCGGTCGCGCCGTGACGGCGTCAGGCCGCGCGGCCACACTGAGTGGCCGGCCGTAGCGAGGTTGATCCGACGATGTCGTCGGCCAGGATCAGAGCGGTGCCACGCCGCTCGTCGAGCAGACCACGGAAGGGAGAGCACGCAGATTCATGACCGTTCAACCCGCTCAAGCCATGGGCTTCGACCGCGCCAACGAAGTAGTTCAGCGGTTTCAGAAGGAGTCCACCAAGTGGCTCTACGGTCTCGATGAGGCTGCTCGCACACTCTCCTGGGCGTTCTTCACCCTCTTGCCGTATACGGACAAGCTGAGCCAGACCAAGCTGCTGCGCCAGCCGCACGTGATGTTCAGGGGGCCGACCGGCACCGGGAAGACCGACCTGGTCAGCGCCTGCGCCATGGCGATCGACGCCAAATTCGAGCGCATCCAGGGGATGCCCACCTACATGCCCGAGGATATCCTCGGCTACGAGACCATCGTCGAGGAAACCGACGGCAGCCGGAAGCTGGTGTTCAAGCCGGGTAAGTTGATGGCGCACATCGTGCTCATCGACGAGGACAACCGGTTGTCGGGGAAGACCAAGGCCGCGGTGCTCGAAGGCATGGAGGAGAGCTCGGCCACCCTGAGCTCAGACTACGGCAACCTGGCCGAGGGCAAGATCTTGCCGTTGTTCCCCTTGTCGTGCGACTTCGCCGACATTACCGGGCCCCGCTTCTTCATGGTGATCTGTACCGAGAACATCTTCGGTGAAGAGGAAGGCACGTTCGCCAACCCCGTGGCGCAGCTGGATCGCACCACGCTGTCTATCAATATGATGGACCCGGAGAACGAGGAAGACGAGTACAACATCAGCGCGCGCAACGTGGTCGGCCGCAAGGTCGAGAAGCTGACCGACCTGTATGAGGTGCTTGAGATCGCGCAGTACATCTACGACAACGTCGAGATGTCGGAGTATGGCCAGCAATACAAGGTGCGTCTCATTCGCAACACCCGACCGCATCGCGTGATGGGGCGGGCGGCCCGGACGGTCAAGGAATACATCCGCGTCGGTATCTCGCCGCGGGTCCACTTCCATATCGAAGCGGTGGCTCGCACGTTCGCGTTCTTCAACGGCGACCTGAAAGTCACGCCTGACCACATCAAGGCGGTGGCTGGTCCAGTGCTGGCGCATCGGCTCGTGTTGCGCGAGGGAATGGAGTTCTCGGTCGACAAGGATGAGCTGTTGCAGCAAATCCTGCGGGACATGGAGGTTCCGCCGTGGAAGTAGAGGAACTCTACGCTCGGTTTCGTGACATCAAGCACGGGATACGAGCGCGGAAGCCCTCTACGAGCATGAACTTCGGAGAGCACAAGAGCGGGTACAAAGGATCCGGCTACGATATCGTCGGTGTTGACCAGTGGAGACCAGGACAGCCCCTGAAGGACGTCGCATGGAACATCAGCATGCGTACGTATCCGGAGAAGCTCTACCGGATCGAGCGAATGGAGCCCAAGGAGCTCCGCACGATTATCGTGTGCGATCTCTCCTATTCCACCTTGTTCCGGGTCTCGGAGGCGTCAACCAAGGCGCTGTTGATGCTGGATCTGCTCGGCAACATCGGGTTGACGCGGTCCAACGTCAGGGATCCGGTGGGGTTGCTCGGCTACTCGGATCGTATCGAGCTCTTTATGCGGCCAAAGCTGGGGTCGTCACAGATCTTCCACATGGCCCATCAGATCTTCGACAAGCTGAATCTGGAGCGCGAGTTTCCGCGCAAACGGCCAGCCGACCTTCGCGTGGCGCTCGATTTCATGCTGGCACGTCTCAAGAACCGGCACTCCGTCGTGCTGTTGACCGACCTCGTCGACATCGTGAACGACCCAGACGCCATCGACTACAAGCGTCTGAGGACACTGGGGTCGAAGCACGATATGATCGTGCTCATTCTTGATGACCCGAACGAGTTTCGCGTCAAAAGCCGATTCGGCTATATACGAATCTCGGACATGGAGACGGGCAAACAGACGGTTATTTCCGCTCGCAAAGCGGCCGCCATCCGTCGTCGGATCGAAGAGGTGCGCGCAACCGTGACGTACAGGTTGAAGCGGAAGGCAGGCATCGATGCCTGCGTGCTGACGCCGGACAATCACATCGAGGAATTGCCCAAGTTCTTGATTTCGCGCACCGCACGGTAATGGATCAACAGGTGGACATGACAAGCACCGTACGCATCCCAGGCACGACCCGACCGTCACGCACCGCCGTCATCGCATTCAGCGGCCTGCTTCTTGTTTCCACGGTCGCGCGAGCCCAGCCGCCGGCGGTCGAGGACGCCCCGATGGGGCCGGTGCGGGTCGAGACCTTGGAGCTGGAACCCACGGTCGCCAAGACCGGTGATCTGATTACCCAGCGCTACCGGCTCCGGTTTCCGGATCTGATTGCGGAAGGACAGGAAATCATCATCCTCGAGGACCGGGTGGCGCCGGAAGCGCTGCCGGTGCACCCCTTCGAAGGGGTCTCGCTGCGCGTCGAAAAGGACCTCGTCGACGGCGAACACATCTGGGAGTTCGTCTACGGCTTCCGGCTGGTCGACCCGAACAAGATGACGTACCTGCTGCCGAACTTCAGCTTCTATTACCTCGTGCGGGACCTGGGCGAGGACATCGAGGACGCCGAGGTGCAGCAGGTCGACGGGGGTCAGGGGCTCGTGCGTTACGTGACCTCGATCACGGACGAGCCGTTGCTGCATATTCGCGACACCATCGAGCTCGGCAGTTTCGCCGGGCGGTCCACATTCTTCCAGACGCTCGGCTGGGCGGTGGCGCCGCTGCCGCTGCTGCTCTGGTTCGTGATGCTCCTGCGGTTCGCGCGCAAGCCAAAGGCCGTCTCCCTGGAGAAGCAGCAAGAGGCTGACGAGCTGGCGCGACTCGAGGCACAGATTCCGGTGGCGCCGTCCATCTGGGAGGCGCGCCGCGCGGTGAATCGCCAGCTGAAGACCCTGCAGGATCTGCCGCCCAGAGCTGACTCCGAGCAGCTGGCCGCCTACGAACGCGGTATGGTGTTGGCGTTACGCGACTATTTCCTGGCCGACATGTCTGAGCTGGTGCCGGGCGATACGGCGCTGGACATACAGCGTCACGTCCGTGGGTTGAAAGACGGTCATCGGAAAGAGGCGCTCAGCGTGCTCACTGATCGCCTCGTGGCGTATCAACGGGGGCTCGAAATCGATGGCGCGGCACCCATCGAGAGCCCACCGCTGGAGTCTGACGCGTTCGCCGGCGCGCTCGCGAAGCTGCGGCCGCATGTTCGGCTCCTGAACAACGTGAAGTCGCTGATCGGACGGTAGGCGGTTGGACCGAGGAAGCCGCGAAAGACGATGTTGATGCCCTGGAACCAGCTGATCGCGTTCCTCGATTCGGGGATTCGTGAGCTGATCGGGACGGACTTCCAGCAGATCCGCTATGGCGATGTCGGCATGGCGGTGGCGTTGGCGATCGGGGTCGGCATCATGCTGGTGCTGACGCTGATGCGTCTGGCGGCGATGCGGAAGCGCCACTCGCGCCAGCACTCGGGGTACGTCATCCGGCCCGCTCATCGGAAGCGACTCTGGATCCGAGCGCTGCACACCGCGCCCAAGGCGTTTCTGGCCGCGGCGCTCGTGATGCTGATTTTTTCGGTGGCCGACCCATTTCTGACCGCGACCGAGGAAGTCAGCGGCTACGTCGAGTCACGGGTTCGGATCGATCTCGTCGACACCTCGGGTTCGATGGCCTGGGAGTTCCCCGACACCAACAAGTCGAAGGCTGAAGTGGCGCGCGACGCGCATCTCGAATTCCTCGAGATGCGCAAGGAGAAGAACGACCGGGTGTCGTTGTGGCTGTTTTCCACCTACCCGTACATGGTGGACGACTTCGTCATGGACGACGAGCTGTACTACTACCAGGTGTGGGACGCGCCATATGTCATGACGCAGCGGCTGGACAAGGCGATGGTGGTGCCGCGCGACAAGGTGCGGATCATCCCGGCCGAGGGCGACACCAATATCATCCGACCGTTGCAGGACATCGTGAAGCATTTCGACCGCGACGAGGCGACCGTCGGCCGCGAAGCGAACCAGAACCGCGCGGTGCTCATCATCACCGACGCCGCGGTTGACGAGTTCCCGGACGCGGAGTTCGCCGAGCTGGCCCGGCGCAACATCGTGCCCTACCTCATCTACATCAACACCAGTGACGCGCGGTCGGCGAGCTTCCTGCATCCGACGGTGCCGCAGTTGGTGGCGCAAATCCAGGAATACGGTGGTGACTACTTCGATGTGACCAGCGAGGACAGCCTGCTGCGCGCGTATGAGGCGATCGACGAGCGCGAGGCGGTGCGCGTCGAGTTGAAACACCGCGCGTTGAAGGTGCCGATTTTTCCCCGGTTTCTGCTGGTGGCGATGGGATTGCTGGTGATTGGCATCCCCCTGGGGTTCGTCTCCGAGCTGCTGTGGGGCACGAGCCCGTAGGACACAAGGAAAGACGATGCGACTAACAGACCTCATCGATAAGGAACATTCCTTCCGGTATCTCGTCGGCTTCGTGCTGGCGCTGCTGTTCTTCATCGGTGTGTCGGTGCCGTCGAGGAGCCTCGCCGGGTTCTACGCGAATCTCGAGGGGCTGAGCGACAGCGTCGAGCGCTCCGACTTCGCCACGGCGGAGGAGCAGCTTGCCGAGGTGTCCTCCTTCTACGAGGGCAGCCGGGCCTGGGGCATGCAAGGGCTGGTCGACTCGTATCTGTTTCAGGACGCCTTCCTGCAGCAGGCGTCCTATAGCTACCTGACCGGTGACTACCAGACGGTGGTCGACGATCTGGCGGATGAGATCGACGACCCACGGGCGTCGCAGCTGCTGGCGAGCGCGAAATTCATGCTCGCGCGGCAGCGGTATCGGGCGATCGACCCCGAGAGCGCGAACGCGCAGATCGAGAAAGAGGCGATCATCCTCGAGGTGATGGAGACCGTGAACGCCGACTACGAGCGCGCGCTCCGTGGCGACCGGACCGACCGTTTCGACTACAAGTGGAACTACGACCTGACCAGCAACCCAGAAGCGATTCGCCGCGCGCTCGAGGAGCCGCGCGAGATCGAGCCTCCCGAGCTGGAGCAGATGAAGGGCGAGGGCACCCCCGTTCGTCGCCGTCGCGGCTAGCAGCGTCTTCCGTAGCAAGGCCCTTCAGGGCCGTCCGGTTCGCAGGTCCCCGATACCGGTCTGCGGGCAGCAGATTGACGAGTCCCAGGAGCGGCGGTCCTTGACCGCCCGACCACACACCCGCCATGGACGCCATCACCAGCCTCTTCCGGGACAGCGTCGAGTTCACGAACCCGGAATACCTGGCGATCGTGCCGATCGCCGGTCTGATTCTGGTGTTCGGTCTGATCATCTTCGTGCTGCGACTGGTGCTTCGGCCTGACCGCACCGAGGGGTCGAAGTATCCCTTGATCGGTCACATCAAGTTCTGGTTCTTCGCGATCGCGGCGCTGATGCTGGTGGCTGTCGCCGCGGCCCGGCCCTTCTGGGTCTACGGCGGGTCCAGCTTCAAGCGGGGCGACGTCGACGTGATCGTTGCGATCGACGCCTCTGCGTCCATGTGGGTCAAAGATCTCGGCCCGTCGCGCCTTGACTTGGCGGTGCGCGAGGCGCTGGGTCTCTACACGCAGGACATCTTGACGCCGGGTGACAGGACGGCGCTGTTCGCCTGGGGGACCACCGCTCTGCGGCGGGCGCACCTGTCAGCGAATGCTGAACGTTTTATCGAGGAGGTTGGACGAATCGGGCCTCCGCCCACGTTGACCGGCGATGCCTTCCCGTGGGACAGCGACGTCGCGACCGCCTTTGAGGCGATCTATCTGTCGCTGGACAACCAGGATCGCTTCGAATCGGGTGACGACGCCTGGCTCCCTGAGGAGCGGAGCGATCGGCTGGTGCTGCTGTTCACCGACGGCGATTTCCTGATCGACGCGGAACAGCGCAGCCGGCTCGATGTCGCGCTGGCCGAGTTCAGGCAGCGTGGTCTGGTGATTTACCCGGTTGGCATCGGGAGTCGAACCGGCGTGAATGTCGACTCGGTGTTGCTCGACTACGTCCGTGGTGTCGACTACGACGAAACGCTGGAGGCCGACCTCGAAGGTCAGCGCACTCGCCTGGGGCTCGACGGGCTCGGTATCGTCGAGCAACGCACCAACGGGCGCTCGTTCCTCCTCGACAGCACGCAGCTCACGTCCGCCACCTTCTTGCGCAACGTCGTGGACGCCCATCGCAGCATCTCCTTCCAGCTCATTCCGTCCGAAGATAAGCAGGAGGTCTGGCAGTGGGTCGTGATGCTGGCCATCTTCCTGTTCGTCGTAGCCATGCTGTTTTACTGATGTGATGGGGCTGCGCTTTTAGCCTGAGACGGCAAGCGACCCACCGGCTATCCGTGTCCTCCCTGGACGAGATCACGGCGGACGACAACCTCCATCTCGCGCATGAATCTCAAACGCCTCGTCGAGGAGACTGATACTCGCGCCGGCCGGGTGTTCGACTCGGTGGTGGTCGCGCTGATTTTCATCTCGATCGCCACCTTCTCTTTCGAAACGCTGCCCGATCTCCCGCGAGACATCGCGGCGGCACTCGATGTAGCCGAGATTGTGCTCGTGGCGCTGTTCACCGTCGAGTAGGGGTTGCGCATCGCGCTCGCCGATGACAAGT
>CALBET010000141.1 GCA_937888665.1 uncultured Acidobacteriota bacterium | reverse complement strand
CAACCTGACGAACCCGAACACCGGGGAGCAGAGCGCCCACCCGGTGGAGATTCTTCCGGGCACGGTCGTGCGTCTGGACGCCGACGCCACGCCCGGGCCGTGACCTAGCAGCCGATCTGCGTTGTTCTCCGTCACGACGGAGCACATAATCACGCATGGGCCGCGCCGACCAGCCACAGACAGACCAGCCTCGGCCGGTCGACACCATCCTGCGAGACCTCCGCTACGGGGCACGCACCCTGTGGCACCATCCCGGCTACAGCCTGCTGGTCCTGGCCACGCTCGGGCTGGGCATCGGCGCCAACACCGCGATTTTCAGCGTGGTCAACGGCGTACTCCTCCAGCCGCTTCCCTATCAGGATGGGCATGAACTGATGCTGGCTCGGCAGCAGGCACCCGGCGCCAGCACAGACACCATTCCATTTTCGGTCAAGGAAATCATCGACTACCGTGAGCAACTCGACAGCCTGGATGGGTTCGTCGAGTATCACGGTATGTCGTTCACCTTGCTCAACCGGGGTGAACCGGATCGGGTGCTGACCGGCGTCGTCTCCGCGAACTTCTTCGACGTGCTCGGCGTACAACCGCTCCTCGGGCGCTCATTCGTCGACACCGACGACGACCTGGGCGCCGAAGCGGTGCTCGTGCTGAGCTACCCCTACTGGCAGCAACGGTTCGGCGGAGACCGCGACATCGTCGGCGCCGTATTCGAGATGAACGACCGACCGCACACCGTGGTCGGGGTGTTGCCCCAGATTCCGCAGTATCCACGCGACAACGACGTCTACATGCCGACCTCCGCCTGTCCGTTCCGGGCGCGTGGCGAAGCGCGGATGCACGAAGACCGCACCGCGTTCCGGGGCATGGTCGCCTTCGGCCGTCTGCGGGACGGCGTCGAGGCCCAGCAGTTCGGGTCTGAACTGGCGACCGTGGCGGGACGGCTCGGGCAGGAATTCCCGGAGGTGTACGAGCCGGGGTCCGGCTACACCGCCGTGACCACCCCACTCACTGACGAGTTGACCCGCAATGCCCGACCCATGCTGTTGATGCTGCTGGGGACCACCGGGCTCGTGCTGCTGATCGCCTGCGCCAACGTCGCCAACCTCACCCTGGCCCGGATGGCCGGGCGAGAACGGGAGCTGGCCTTGCGCTCCGCCCTCGGAGCGGGTCGTGGCCGTATCCTGACGCAATTGCTCACCGAGACCACGCTGCTCGGGCTCGCCGGGGGGGTGCTGGGCCTTGTCCTCGCCTGGGCAGGTCTCGACCTGCTCGTGTCATTCGCCGGGCTGTTGACACCGCGAACAAGCCAGATCGCGCTCGACGGGTGGGTGCTCGCCTTCACCTTGACCGTCTCCGTCGCGACCGGGCTCGCCTTCGGACTTGTCCCGGCGCTGTCGGCCGGAGCCAGCGTCTCAACCGCACTGAAGGAAGGGAGTGGCCAAAGCACCGATGGCGCCCGCACGCACTGGTTTCGCCAGCTCCTGACGGTGGCGCAGGTCGCCGTGTCCTTCATGCTGCTCATTGGCGCCGGACTCCTGCTGGCCAGCTTCTACAAGTTGCAACAGGTGGACCCCGGATTCAATCCTGACAACGTACTCACCGCCGAGGTGTTTCCCAACTGGTCGAAATACCGGACGCCGGACAGTCGGCGGCAACTCTTCACGGGCGTGCTGGAACGCATTGAGCGCCGGCCCGGCGTCCTGTCGGCGGCGGCCGCGAGCGACGTGCCCCTCGACGGCCAACCGGCGCAGCAGCAGGCGTTCGACATCGAGGGCCGACAGCACGAAGACCCCGACCTGCGGCCCCGTCTCGACGTGCGCGTGGCCAGTCCGAAGTATTTCGAAACCATCGGGGTTGCCGCGCTCGCTGGTCGAACGTTCACCAACCTGGATGATGAGGCGGGCCCCGGCGTCGCCATCATCAGCCGCTCGCTGGCAGAGCGTCACTGGCAGGGCGGCGACCCGATCGGCCAGCGCGTGACACTCAACGATGGAGCCGACTGGCTCACGATTGTGGGTGTCGTCGGCGACGTGCGGTACGACGGGCTCGAGAGCGCCCCGCCGGACGCGCTCTATCGCCCGTTTCTCCAGGTCTCTGGCGCCACCCGAATTCTTGTCCGCGCGCGGATGGACCCGCTGTCGCTGGCCACCGAAGTTCGGGAAGCGGTACACGCGGTCGACCCCGAGCAACCGGTGGAACGCTTCAGCACCCTGGCGCAGACCGTCAACGACACGCTCGTGACACGACGTCTGACGATGACGCTGCTGGTGCTGTTTTCCGGTCTGGCGCTGCTGATTACTGTCACCGGCATCGCCGGGGTCATCGCCACGTCGGTCAGCCAGCGCACCCGCGAATTCGGGGTGCGCCTGGCGCTTGGCGCGCCGCCGACGAGCCTCGTCGGCATGGTGGTGCGCCAGGGCCTGACCATGGTTGGCCTGGGCCTGATTCTCGGGCTGGCTGGCGCGATGACGATCAGCCGCGTGCTCTCGAACCTGCTGTACGAGACCGCCCCCACCGACCCGTCGACCTTCCTCGCGGTCTCCCTTGTGGTGCTGTGTGCGGCGCTGCTCGCCTGCCTGATTCCCGCACGTCGGACCATGCGCGTGGATCCGATGATTGCGCTGCGGGCGGAGTAGGCACACCGAGCGGCTCGCCCTCGCGCGGCCTCGACCCCGGCCGATAGTTCCCGGAGCACCCTGCATGTCCGGATGGGAACGACCGATAGAGGAACCGGGGCCCCAGAGCGGACATCATGCACATCGGTCGACTCATCAAATACATCGGGATCGGCACCGTCGCCGGGGGCATCGGGTTTCTCGCGGGCGGCGGTGAGCTCCCCATCGACCTCGATACCGCGCCGCAACAACTTGCCGAACGGGCCCGGGACGCGGTGGACGAGCTCGAAAACTTGGAGAAGCAGGACGCCCCGATCACCGAAGCACTGAACGCCCTTCGCGACCGGTTCGTCGAGGGCGCCCGCCGTCTCGCGGGATATGTGATCGACTGACGATAGACGACACCTCAGTCCATGCAGTCCGGCCGCCGGGCACGGATGATCTTCACGACGTCGAGATATACCGGCTCCACCTGCACATCCACGAACCCGGCGCGCCGCACGTTGGCCGGCGTATCCCGGTTCAACTCTGGACCGAGTCGCCGGGTCAGCGGAGTCATCAGATCGAGCATCAGGCCGAACGGGAAGAACCGGCTCCCGGTGTGTTCGAACATGCCGATCGTGCCACCGGGCTTCAAGACCCGCGCGAGCGCGCGGAGACCGTCGACAGGGTTCGGCACCGAGCAGAACGTACAGGACGTGAACACCTGGTCGAAGGTGGCGTCCGGATAGTCGAGGTCGTGGACGTCGAGATGCCGGAGTTCGAGGTCTCCCTCGTATTGCTCGGCCCGGGGTCGGGCCTCGTCCAGCATCCGCTCGCTGATGTCGATGGCGGTGATTCGGCGACCGGGTGGGAAAAACTGGATATCCTGCCCGGTCCCGACCGCCAGGAACAGGATGTTGCCCTCCATGGCCGAAAACAGACGCCGCTTCCACGGCTCCCAGCGGCGCTCGGGCCCGAACCTGTTCATCAGGTCGTAGCCTCGGACCGCACTGTCCCACTTGCGCTGGGTCGCGATATCCATCAGAGAAACATCCCCGCT
>CALBET010000140.1 GCA_937888665.1 uncultured Acidobacteriota bacterium | reverse complement strand
TGTTCGTTGGCGTCATCTATCTATATGCCGAGCTCGACCGCACCGACTACGTGCTGGTCGCCGCCCTCGCGATGATCTTCTCGGTGATGACGAGCTACGCGCGGGCGCGTGCCGAATCGATGATCGAGAAGTGCAAGGTCGGGTTCATGGAGCGGCCCGAACGGATCGTGCTGGTGATGATCGGCGCCTTCACCAACCGGATGAGCGGCATCCTCTGGGTCATCCTGGTGCTGTCGGTGGTGACCGTGGTCGACCGTATCTACTTCACGTGGCGGGCGCTCAAGCACCAGGAAGCCAGCCCGGCCTGGTTGGGGACGTCGCTCCTGACGTTGCCGTTGCGCGCCATCTGGCACGCGCTGTACTGGACCTTCGACCGCGCCACCTGGCAGTACGACGTGATGGTCATCGCCATCCTGGCGTTCGTGTGGCTCGTGCCGCCTGGCTGGATCGGCGACCCGACCGCCAGCGGTCCCGGGTTTATCGGGATCGTCATGGATTGGTTTGCGTAATCCTGGGCGTTTCCCCGTAGCAAGGCCCTTCAGGGCCGCTGACGATCCCGGGCGGCAAGGGCCGGCGGTGCGCGACGCCGGCTCGGCCACTCTCTTGGTGCGGTGTTCGCGTAACACGACAGTCCACCGCAAGAATGAGCGTGTGGCCCCCGCATCTGCATTCGACAGACTCGGGAGCCGGCCAGAATCCGGCCTCGACCGGCTCAGGGTCCCCAGGTCGCGCCCCGGGTGCGTTGCACGGCGGGCGGCTCGTGCCGTTCGAGCATCTGACGCCGCACGACGCCACCGTAGACGTTGCCGTCGGTGTCGACGCCGATGCCCTCAGCCCCGCTGTGCGCCATGTCCTGCGACTCGATGTCCTCCAGAAAGTAGTGCACCTGACCGGTGCGGGCGCTCCCGATTCTGATGCCTTTCTTCCAGCCCGGATTGTCCGGTCCCCATGACTCCGAGTCGGCGACATAGATCGTGTCGGTGTGGTCGATGTAGACCCCGCTCGGTCGCCCGAACTGCTGCCACTGGTCGATGTAGCCACCGTCCTGGTCCCAGATCATCAGCCGGTTGTTGTCGCGATCGGCGATAAACAGTCGCCCCATGGTGTCGATGGCGATGGCGTGCGGCGCGCTGAGTTGCAGGTGCCCCTGCCCGGTCATCCCGTAGCGGGCCACGAGCGTGCCGTCGCTGGAAAACTTCGACACCCTCGAGTCAGGTCCGTTCTTGATGTGTCCTTCGGTCACAAAGATGGTGCCGTCCTTGGCCACGGCGACATCGGTTGGCTCGCGAAGCTGACCGGGACCCTCACCGGCGACCCCGGATTCCCCGATGGTCATCAGCAGCTCACCGGTCGGGCTGAACTTCCGAACGACGTGTCCCCCCGGAGCGTTGTCCCGACCGACGTCAGCAATCCACACAGACCCGTCACCGTCGACATGCAACCCATGCGGGAACGCCGTCAGCCCTTCGCCCCAGGCGGCGAGTCGCCGACCGGTCTGGGGATCGAGCTTGACGATGGGTGGTTCCTCACGACCGACACAGGAGTTCGAGCGGCAACGGTGAAGCACATACAGATTGCCGTCCGGCCCGCCTTCGGCCCCGATGACCGCGGCCCACTCGCCATCGTTTCCTGGCGGCGGCTCGCCAAACGGCTCGATACGGGTGTACGGGTTGGGCCGATCGTTACTGTCGGCGATGGGACCATACGCCGCCACCAGCCGCTGCAGCAGCATGATGACCGTGCTCTCGAACGCCTCGTTGGTGATCGGACGGTCGATGTTCGGATTCTGTCTGACCGGCGTGGGCGCTGGTCGTGACTGCGCCGACACCACGCCGACGAGGACCAACCACAGGAGGGCAGCTGCTCCGATGGTGCGCCGGGCCGCCACGAGTAAGGTTCGCATCATTGTCATGGTGTCATGGTCCCCTCGCCGAAACGTCGAGCCACGCCCACTGTCAGATTGGGTCGACGACCATTCTAAGCGACGACGCGCTCGTACACGGACCGGCTATGGGCGCTGGATCGGGCCGGCGGGACGCTGTCCTGATTGCCGATCGACATCTGTAAACGATGAGAACATGCTGATCACATTGTGCTCGACGCCTCGGCCGTCGTCGAACTGCTGACGGGAACTGCCCTGGGGCGCCAGATTGCCGCGCGCATCGCGGACCCCGCACTCGGGCTGCATGTGTGCCGCACCTGCTCGACCTGGAGCTCACGCAGGCACTCAAACGCCATGCGCGCGCCAGGTGTCGCCTCGCGCGTGGAGCTGTTTTCCTGACGTCCAATCTCCACGGGGCCTGATGGTCCGAGTCACGGCGACACGGCACTACACCACGTCCCGCTCGTCGCCCCCGAGGTCGAACCCCTTGCCGGTGAAATGGATGTCGTGGGCGGCGATCTTGTCGCGCAGGAGCCGGCGCACTTCTCCGTAGTGTTCCTGCGGCACGTCGAGGTGCCGGACGAGTTTTCGGGTGCGGTGGATGAGCACCAATGTCAGTTCCTGGTCTTCGCGCCAGGAGAGCCCGCCGATCTGAGCGTAGGGCACGAACCCACGGTCAGACCAGATGCCGTCCTCGTAGAACCCCTGCCTACTCCTCAGGCTGAGCGGGAACGCGTAGGCATAGTAGATGAACATCATCCCCTCGCCGAACGCGTCGACGGGGGGACGCTGCTGCATCGCGATCTTGAAGAAGACCAGGGCCCCGAAGACGAGACCGAACGCGAGCGAGATGCCGTAGGAGCGGGGACGCCGACCTGGCCAGACCAACTGGGCAGTCGAGCGCAAGCGGACGAACCGGATGAACTGCCAGAGCAGACGAAGGTTGACGATGAGGAATCCGGCGCCCAGGACCAGCAGCGCGTTGGGGAGGAGGCCTGTGAGCCACGCGCGCAAGAGGTCGTCGGTAGCCACGACTCGGTGACGCGGTGTGCCTGGCTAGGCCCGCGACTGATAGCCGCCCGTCTCGGTGTTGACCCGCACGGTGTCGCCGTCGCTGATGAACGGCGGCACCTGCACCACGAGCCCGGTCTCGAGCGTTGCCGGCTTGAGCTGGGCGTTCGCCGTCGCGCCCTTGATGGCCGGCGCCGTCTCCAGCACCTTCAAGTCAACGGTCAGCGGCAGATCCAGTCCCACCGGTGCCCCCTCGAACAACGACACCTTGATGGTCGCGTCGGGCAGCAAGTAGTTCACCGAATCGCCCAGGGCCTCGACGCTCATCTCGAGCTGTTCGTAGGTCTCCAGATCCATGAAGTGGAACGTATCGCCGTCGCGATAGCTGAACTGCATTTCGCGGTCGTCCAGCGTCGCGCGCTCGATCACGTCGGCCGACCGGAACTTGTGGTCGAGCTGGGTGCCCGCCCTGACGTTTCGCATCTTCACCTGGACGAACGCCCGTCCCTTGCCGGGGCTGACGTGGATCATGTCGATCACGCGATACAGCTCGCCGTTCATCTTGACCAGGTTGCCTTTGCGCAGGCGTGTCGCTTGAATGGAATCCATAAAAACACTAACGGCTTCGTTCGTCGTTACCGGTATCGGTGCACGGCCATGTGCGGAAAACTGCGTGATCGTACCATAGGTCCGAGGACAGCCCGCCTAGTACTACATGGTCAGATCTGCCGTCTCACCGACCGCAGCGCCTCGATGCGTACCGT
>CALBET010000139.1 GCA_937888665.1 uncultured Acidobacteriota bacterium | reverse complement strand
GACGAAACCGGCTGCGCCGGTAACCGCAATCATGACCGCCTCTGAACTGTTGTGCCAGTGTTGCGAGTTTTTGAACAGCGCGCGTTGAGCTCGATAAAGTCGATGGTCATGACTTAGGGTATCCATCTGCCGAACGGCCGTCCGCAGGGTGAACGGTTATGTCTGATCTGTAAATGGACTGGGGGTGAATGAAATGCGATCCGTAGAGCGAGCGTTCGATGTGATGTTTCAGATCGTGCAATCTGACCGACCGTCCACCCCGAGTTCGTTGGCCCATGATCTCGATCTCCCGCGTGCCACCGTTCACCGCATGCTCGTGGTCCTCGTCTCGTGCGGTGTCGTCGTCCGAACGTCCGACGGGAAGTCGTTCGTCGTCACCCCGAAATTGTTGCTCGCGTCGTCGACGAACCGTTGCGTGGCTCGTCTCTCGGAATTCATCGTCACGTACCTGCACCGCCTCGTTGCCCTCAGTGAGGAGACCAGCAGCCTGCACGTCCGATCCGGTGATCAGCGGATCTGCGTTGCCGAGATCGAAGGCTCACGAGGCATCCGGTGGGCCCGTGGTCCCGGCTGGGGTGCTCCGATCTGGAGCGGCGCTGTCGGCCGCATGTTGATGGCAGGTGAGACTCGCCAGGAACTCGACGACATCTTTGCGCGAAATTTCATGGAGCCACTCACGACGAATTCAATTGTCGAGCCAGCCGAAATTCGGTCGCGCATCGACCAGGCGCGTCTCGACGGGTGGAGTTGCAGCTCCTCCGAAACAGTCATGGGGGCCGCAGCGGTGGCGGCACCGCTCGTCACATCCGGGGGCCGCACGATCGCGGTCCTCAGCCTCTACGGACCAGCCGAACGGCTCGATCACATGCTCACCTTCAGCACCGAACTCTTTTCCATTGCGGCCGAATCGGCAGCGGCGTGGCAGGCGATTTTAACCGTACCGGCGGCACCGGCCGCTCGGCGACCAGCCGAGCAAGCAGCATCAACAACCCGTCATGGGTTTCACCAAGGGGAAAAACAATGAGAAGACGTGGACTAATGATTGCAATTCCGGTGGCGTTCGCGCTGGCGGTCACGGCATGTGGCAGCGACGACGACGCTTCACCTACAACAGAGGCCCCTGCGGCTACCGAGGCCCCTGCGGCAACGGAGGCCCCCGCGGCAACGGAGGCCCCCGTTGAAGGGGTATCCGGCTTAGTCGAGGACGGCAAGCTCATCGTTGCGACGACCGGCAACTTCCCCCCGTTCACGGCGATCAACCCTGATTCCGGGGAGAACGAGGGGTACACGATCGACATCGCTCGCGAGGCTGCCACTCGCCTCGGTCTCGAACTCGAGCTCCCGACGGTAGACTTCGTAGCCGAGCTTGAGGGCCTGTCGCAGGGGTTGTATGACATCGCCGACTCGGGTATCTGGCCGACGCCCGAACGTCAGGAGAGCTTCTTGTTCTCACGTCCGATGACCTCGACAGGCATCATTGCTCAGGTCCGCGCCGAAGATGCCGACTCTGCGGGGTTCGCTGACGTCAGCGGCCTGAACGTCGGCGGTATTCAGGGCAGCAGCCAGGAGAAGTACCTCCTTGAGAACGAAGCCGAGCTCGGTTATTCGAGCTACTTGGGTTTCGCCGGCGCCGGTGAAGCGCTGATCGCGCTCAAGCAGGGTCGCGTCGACGTGCTATCCCAAGACTCGCTCGTTGCAAGCTTCGTTGCCGCCAACGATGAGGAACTCGCCACTGCTGGACCGACCGTGTTGGCCCATCCGCTGTCGTTTGCTTTCCAACTCGGCAACGAGGCCAAGCGGGACGCATTCGACGCCGTGCTGAACGAGATGATCGCCGACGGCTCGCTTGCTGCCATCCAGCAGGCGTGGTTCGGCGTCTGCATCCCGGTTCCGGCCGACATCGACGCCCAGGAGCCGTACGACATCCTGCCAACGGGAGACTGCTGATCGGTTGCGCTGCCGGCGGTGGGCCTCGCGTCTACCGCCGGCAGCGCACACACCCCTTCGACATGAGAATGTCAGACACACGAACGCATGAGTGACTTTGATTTCGACATAATCAGGCGGTCCTGGCCGCTGATGCGTGAAGCTACATGGGTGTCGATCCAGGTCTTCGCGTGGTCGCTGGTCTTGGCGAGCTTCATCGGACTTCTCTTCGCTTTGATGAGGCTCTCGAACGTCAGGGCGCTGCGCTGGATCGCTGGCATCTACGTGTGGATCTTCAGGGGCCTGCCGGCCCTGGTGATCTTGTTCTTCGCATTCTTCTGGGTCGGCCGCGTACTCGACCTGACCTCGTTCCAGGCAGCAATCCTTGGCCTCGGAGTGTCATCAGGCGCGTACAAGGCCGAAATCATCCGTGCCGGAATCCTCGCCGTCGACAATGGCCAGCGCGAAGCGAGTGACGCCCTCGCCATGACGCGCGCCCAGTCGATGCGCCGGATCATCTTGCCTCAGGGCATCAGGGTGATGATTCCGAACTACGTCAGCAACTCGACACTGCTGTTCAAATCCACGTCCCTGGCCACGGTGATCGGCTTGAACGAACTCACCGGTAAGTCCCGGCAGTTGGCGAACTCCACCTTCAAACCGATCGAGATTCTCACGGCGGCCGGTGTCATCTATCTTGTCTTGACCTCTGTGTTGGTGGGCGCCCAGGTGCTTCTCGAACGTCGCTACGCGGTGAAGGCATAGCGCGTCGCGATGGACGTTCAATTCTTCATCGATGTGTTCCCGGAGATCCTCGAGGGCCTGACGCTTACGGTGTCGCTGTTCCTGTGGACCCTGCTGTTTTCCACGTTCCTCGGTTTGGTGCTTGCGCTGATGCGACTCTCGCCGATCCCGCCGCTGCGGTGGGTGTCGGCGGTCTACGGATGGTTGTTGCGCGGGATTCCGCTACTGCTGCTCTTGTTCTATGTGTTCTTTGCGCTGCCCGAGTTCGGTGACTTCTTCATCCTGTCGCCGTTCCGTTCAGCTGTCCTCGGGCTCACCTTGTGGACTGCGTCGTATCAGAGCGAGGCGATCCGGTCGGGCATCATCTCGGTCGATAAGGGCCAACACGAGGCATCCGAGGCACTCGGCATGAGCAGAACGCACCAGATGCGCAAGATCATCCTGCCTCAGAGTGTCCGAATCATCGCTCCGCCGTTCACCGGGAACGCGATCAATGCGTTGAAGCAGACCTCGCTCGCCACCGTGATCACCGTGTCAGAGATGACCGGCATCACGCGAGGAATCATCTCAAGCACGTTCCAGACCGTCGAGCCTTTGTTTGCTCTGGCGCTGGTGTATCTCGCACTGACCACGGTACTCGTGTTCGCACAGAGCGGACTCGAACGAGTATTTCGACTAAAGACATGAGGAGGCCGACACGTGGCATTCGTAAAAATTGAAGGACTGACCAAGTCATTCGGAGATGTCCAGATTCTGAAGGGCATCGATATCGAGGTCGAGCGCGGCGAGGTCGTGTCAATCATCGGCCCGTCGG
>CALBET010000138.1 GCA_937888665.1 uncultured Acidobacteriota bacterium | reverse complement strand
CTGCCGCCGCGACCGAGATCAGCAGCAGGCCGCTGATGCAGCATCGCGCCATCCAATTCCGGCCGTGACGAACACCGTGTGTGATGGCCACCTGCTTCCAGCTTACCCCGATGAGGTCGCTGGAGCACACGCGTTTCCACACTCACGCCGGTCTTCGGTATCGCGCGGAGAACTCGGCGCACTATGATGGGGCAGTTCAGAATCAGGCGGGGTATAGCCGGGGACGCACTCTCCAAGAAGGGGTGACGATATGCGATTCGCGTTGCCGGTCGCCGTGACGTGCCTGGCCGGTACCCTGCTGGCTCAGGCGCCAGACACGGTGTTTCTCGAGGAGCTCACCTGGACCGAACTGCGCGACCTGGTAGAGACCGGCACCACGACCATCATTATCCCGACGGGTGGCACCGAGCAGAACGGACCGCACATGGTGCTGGGGAAACACAACTATCTCGTCAAGCACAAGGCGGGCGAGGTGGCCCGGCGGCTCGGCAACGCGCTGGTCGCGCCGGTGATGGCGTATGTGCCGGAGGGCGACGTCGACCCGCCAACGGGCCATATGCGCTTTCCGGGCACCATCACGACGCCGCCCGAGGTGTTCGAGCAGGTCCTGGAGTATGCGGCGCGGAGTCTCAAACAGCACGGGTTCGTCGATATCGCGTTCCTGGGGGACAGCGGCGGCAACCAGGCGTCTCAGGCCGCGGTGGCCCAGCGGCTCAACCTGGAGTGGGCCCAGACGCCAGCGCGTGTGCACCATTTGACCGACTACTATCCGGGTCGTGGTGACGACTGGCTGGTCGAGCAGGGCGTACCGGCCGACGACGTCGGCTCCCATGCCGGGATGCACGACACAGCGAGCTTCCTATTTCTCGACCCCTCGAAGCTGCGCCTTGACCAGATGGTGCGCGGCACGGGTCCGACCGGCAACGGTGTGGTGGGACATCCGGGGCGCTCGACGGCCGAGTTCGGTGAACAGATTCTCGAGATGCAGATCGACGCCGCGGTGCGGCAGATCGAGCGGCTGCGCGTGAGCAGCCGGCCGTAGGTGCTCGGTCTCCGGAGCAGATCAACGGAGAACGACAGGGCGCGCGACAATGCGCGCCCCGCGGTCGCGGAGCGGGGCATTCGGGGTCCCCGCGGAGCGGCCGCGTGGGGTTCGGGGCGCAGCCCCGTTTGAGAACGGAAAAAGGAGACCCATGAATCACAGCATCCGTATCAGTGTGATCGCGGTGGCGGCCACCGCGGTGCTCGCCACGTCGCTGATCGCGCGGCAACCAGCGTTCGACGGCGGAGACCTGTCCGGTGTGGTCCGGAGCACGGGGGGCGCTGAAGCCGGCGTCTGGGTCATCGCGGAGACGGACGATTTCGACACGCGTTTCCGGAAGATCGTCGTCACCGACGATGACGGGCAGTTCCTCGTGCCTGACCTTCCGGCCGCGTCCTATCGGGTCTGGGTGCGCGGGTACGGCCTGCTCGACTCGGAACCGGTCGTCGCCGAGCCGGGGCAGATGGTGACGCTTGACGCCGTCCGGGCCGGTACGCCGCAGGAGGCCGCGCGGGTCTACCCAGCCAATTACTGGTACTCCCTGCTCGAACCGCCCGCGGCCGACGAATTTCCGGGCACGGGCGAGGATGGCAACGGCATCTCGCCTCGGCTCCAGAGTCAGGCCGCCTGGGTCGACCAGGCGAAGCAGGGGTGTCAGCTGTGTCACCAGATGGGCAACCGGTTTACGTTCGACACCAGCCAGTTCACGCAGTTCGATTCAACCGTCGAGGCCTGGGACCATCGCGTGACTTTCGGGCAGCGTGGGTCGCAGATGAGCGCGGCGATGTCGCGATTCGGTCGGCAGCGAGGGCTCGGGATGTTCGCCGACTGGAGCGATCGAATCGCCGCCGGTGAGGTGCCTGAGGCTCCGCCACGACCGCAGGGGGTCGAGCGCAATCTTGTGCTGACGATGTGGGACTGGGCGGGCAGACCTCGTACGTGCACGACGAGGTCACGACCGATAAACGCGATCCGACCATCAATCCCGGCGGACTGGTCTACGGGGTGTCGATCACGAACGACAAGCTCGTCATCACCGACGTGGCCCGGCATCAGTCGACCGAACTCGACGTCCCGCTGCGGGAGCCGCGCGCGATGGTGCCGTCGATGTTCCCGACCGCGCCGGGGTTCGAGCCGTCACCGGCCTGGGGCGAGGAGATCATCTTCGATGCGCCGGCCAATCCTCACAACCCGATGATGGACGCCCAGGGGCGAGTCTGGCTGACCTCGACCGTCCGCCGGCGCGACAACCCCGACTGGTGCAAGGACGGCTCGGACCATCCGTCGGCCGGCTATTTTCCGGTCTCCCGCAGCGGGCGACAGATTTCGGCGTATGACCCGGAGCGGCGGTCCTGGCTGCTGATCGACAGCTGTTACGCCACCCACCATCTGCAGTTCGGCGAGGACGCCGACGATACGCTCTGGTTCAGCGGCGACTCCAACGTCGTCGGATGGCTCGACACCAAGCTCTACGACGAGACTGGAGATGAGCGAGCGGCCCAAGGTTGGTGCCCGACCGTCATCGACACCAACGGTGACGGCCGCATCACCAAGCCGTGGAACGAACCGGGCGACGCCGTGGACCCGGCGCGTGACACCCGCGACGCCGGGTTTGCCTACGGTGTTGTCGCCAGCCCGGTCGACGGCTCGGCCTGGATTGCGCGCACGGGGCCGTTTCCAGGCCGGCTCGTCCGACTGGACCGGGGCGACAACCCGCCCGAGACCTGTATCGCCGAAGTGTATGAGCCCCCGTCCATCGAGAATCCGGCGGTCGACCCGTCCCGAACCGGGCACGCCCCACGGGGCGTCGACGTCGATCGGAACGGTGTCATCTGGACCGCCCTGTCCGGCAGCGGCCATATCGCGAGCTTCGACCGCCGCAAGTGCCGGGTACTGAACGGACCGGAGGCCACTGGCCAGCATTGCCCTGAGGGCTGGAGCCTGTATCCCACGCCAGGACCCCAGATGAAGGGGGTCACTGATTCGGGCAGCGCGGACTATCACTACTACAACTGGGTCGACCAGTTCGACACGCTGGGGCTCGGGCCGAACGTGCCGATGGCGCCAGGGTCGGGATCAGACTCGCTGCTCGCGCTGCTCCCGGAGACGGGCGAGTGGGTGGTGCTGCGGGTGCCGTATCCGCTGGGGTTCTTCGCACGGGGGCTCGATGGGCGAATCGACGATCCAGATGCCGGCTGGAAGGGGCGGGGCCTGTGGGCGAACTACGGGTCGAATTTGAACTGGCACATCGAGGGAGGGAAGGGGATGCGGAGTTCCATCGTCCACTTCCAGCTGCGGCCGCATCCGCTCGCCGAGTGACGAGAACAGCGGCCCGGCCGTTCGGGCAAGGTCGAGCGCGAGACGGGCTAAGAGCACGATCATGCTGATCCGGGCGTCCTGCGGGGGTAGATTACTGTCGACTTTCTCTCCAACTCTCTCAACA
>CALBET010000137.1 GCA_937888665.1 uncultured Acidobacteriota bacterium | reverse complement strand
AACAATTATTCGATGGTGGGCGATACAGGAATCGAACCTGTGACCTCTTCCATGTGAAGCAATGGTCGTTGATTTCGGCCCGAAATCAAGGGGTTGGAACAAAAGGGACTTTTGTTCCACAGGGGATGAATGCCTAAGTGAGTGGTCGACACTCAAGGGGGCACGAAGCGATAAGAGAGCCAGTGCCAGGAGGTGTCTCGAGTCGCTCAAGAACGAAGGTCGACGAGCCGCCTGAACCCGTCGAGGTGACCGGACGCGCGATCCTCGTCGCGCGCCTGCTCAGCCGGACGCGAAGACTCGCCCGCGAACCTCGCCTACGTACTGCACGGGCATCTGGTTCACCGCCTGGGCGCGAATTGCTTCTTGCTTCTCGCGGGCAACATTGGCCGTCTCCTCATCGGGGTACACCGTTACGACCTGCATGGATCGTTCGGCGGTCTCCACGAAATGCACGCTGACCGCACCTAACGCCATGATGCCGGGGACGAAGGCGCTCCTGACGGTCTCTTCGAGCTCGTCGCTCAAGTCTTCGGCTGCTGTCCACTGGCTGATGACACAAAACATGCGAACTCCTCCACTCGTTCAAGCGCGGCTCGCTACCCGCTTCCTGCCATTATTTCCAACAGCAACAACCGTGTCAACGAGATTGCGCTAATTCTGAGTGACGAAAGCGTGAAGCACGCCCGGGTTCGCCCTGTGTCGTTCCGCTGCTGCTTCACGCAGTTGCTCCCCGTTCGCTTCACGGTAGGCGCGGTTGTATTCGCGTTGACAGTCCCGGCACTCTGGTCGGAAGCCGTCTCGGGTGGTCTTGTGCCGAGGGAACGCCTCGAGTGGCTTCACCTCGCCGCGCTTCGTGCACGCCTTCTCCACGACGTGGCTCACGCTCCTTCACTTGTCATCGCTCGAGGTCGATTTTGCGCCACTTGTGCGCCACTTGAGTGTCAGACGCCTCCATCTAATGGTGTCGTGGCGAGTGATCCGGAAGCAATAGTGAACCTCATCGCCAGCATCCTCCGGCCGGTTCGTGCTCACCGAGAAGCCTCTCGCCTGGAGGAAGCCACCCAGCCGGAGCTCCGAGCTCTGACGCAATTGATCCTCGAGCATGCTGTCGGGCTTCGCCTGGCCGTGCAGGTGCGCGACGAGGATCGGGACGGCTCGGCTCATCGGCCGAGGCACCCCAAACAGACCAACTGCAACGATTTCCCGCAACGCGCTTGCAGGGGGGCGTGGATCCATCTAGCATGTTTTCTATGACGAATGTAGAAGTAAAGAGTTTCGACAGTGCTGGCATAAAGAACGTTCTCCCGGATGATCTCGGCGAGGCCGCCATCGTGGAGTTCGGCGACGTGAAAGTGACGCGCATGCGTATCAAGCCTGGTTGGCGCTGGTCGCACCACATCAAGCCGATGGTGGGAACTGACTCATGTCAGGTCCGTCATCTCGGTGTAGTTACCCAGGGCCGCGTTCGCGTGGTCCACGATGACGGAACGGAAACGACGTACGGAGCCGGAGACGCCTACTCGGTCATGCCTGGACACGACGCGTGGGTTGAGGGAGACGAGACCGTGGAAGGTTTCGAGTTCGGGGGAAGTTGGGCGGACCAGCTCTGACCCGCAGGTGGTCCGCGTCGGGGACTCGTCCGACCCCGGACAGGCGGACGAATCCTTGGGTCGTGGCTAGGCTACTGCGGTGGAGAAGGAGAGCGAATACGACGAGAAGCACGCCCAGTTGTACGTAGGGAGAATCGATTTTGATCCGCACCGGTTGATCTACGCGACCATCATCTTGATGGTCGCACTGGCCGTCTATAGCGAGGAAGCCGAGCCGTGGTCCGGTACGCCGTTCATGGACCTCATGGTTGTCGTATTCGCGCCGTTGACGGCGCTGTCCCTCGCGCACGCGTTCTCCGATGCGCTCGACGTGCAGATTCGCACAGGTAAGCGCTTATCGGCCAAAGAGCGCCGACACCTACTCGGCATCGCCGTGCAGTACGTCGCGGTAGGGATACCCGTGGTCGTCCTCGGGCTGGTGTTGTTGATCGTGGAGCAAGATCCCCGCGCCGTGGTCCGCATAGCCGAAGTCCTCGGTGTGGCCAGTTTGTTCTTCTGGGGGGCTTTCGCCGCCCGCCGCTCCCGGTGAGACAGATTCGCCCGATTTGCTCTTACGCAGCAGAGGCCGAGAGGACATCCGTGAAGGTCAGGTCCTTACTCGGCATCAGAGATGGGACGTCGAGAACGTCTCCTTCGAACCAGTCCTCATCCGAGGCGACGGTAGGGTACTGATCCAACGTTGCGTAGAACTCCTCCGGACTCACGGAGAAGGTCGCAGCGAACGCAATCTTCCAGTCCGGCTCGGTCAACTTCGCTGCCTGGAAATCCTTCAAGATCATTTCAAAGGCTCGGGCCTCGCTTAGTCCCTGCGCCTCCTGCAACTCTTTCGCGAGCGCTAGGACCATAAAGGTGGAGGTGTTGTAATTGATGTCCAGGTCACCGTCGACGTACTCTTCGAAAGCCGCCGGTTGACTCAATCCAGACGCCATGATCGGAAAGAGACCGTTATCGAATTCGCTTTGTCCGTATTCCTGCTGTGAGTAGAACTCCTCGGCGACTTTTGCGCCGCCCTCCCACAACCAGGTGGGCGCGTCATTGTCTCGCGTGAGGCCCAGCTGATAGACGTGCCAGTACTCGTGCACGATGACGGAGTACCTATGCAAGCTGTCGTAGGTCAAGTCATACTCGGGGATCTCCAGAACCATCCAGGTTTCCGATCCGTCGCCGGAGATACTCGCGCCCTGCATGTCGGGTTTCTCAGGGAACGGATTCTCAACGGCGCCATTCCACGCGTAGATGTTCATCGGTGACGACATCTCCGGCACATCATGCACGCACGCTGGAACCGGGGCCCATTCATTCAGGTTCCCCATGATGGTGGTGAATTCTTCTACCCACTCGCCGGGCAGGCTGCTATCGAGGTTGTATGTAAAGGAGAAGTCGCCTTCGGCGTACGGAGTGGACGTATCGCACTGCTCGTCCGAGCCGCTGTAAGACCCGGTACCGCAGCCGCTCACCATGACCATGAGCACACCCCCGACAAGGCCGCCTGCGCGTCTCATTGCCGGTCGAGTCTTTTTCACGAGAGAACTCTATCTAAGGTTGCGGAGGTCGCTCGCTGAATCTTCCCGTGGCTCACTGTGGTCGTGTCGACCATCAATCGCGTCCTCTTGCACTCGCCAAATGACCGAGTCGAGACGAGTGTTGGCCAAGAAATACATGAGATCGGAAATTCCATTGCGCAACTGTTCTGGTGTGTAGTGACCGAGAGTGTTCACGCAGCAAGGATACGCGGCCGAATCGGGCACAAGTGGCGCACAATCGACCTCGAGCGATGACAAGAGTAGGAGTGT
>CALBET010000136.1 GCA_937888665.1 uncultured Acidobacteriota bacterium | reverse complement strand
CTGGCAGCGGCGGCAACGCGGTCGCCTCCTCTCGTGACGCCGTTCGTCGGGCCGCCCAAGTGGCGGCGAACGGGCCTGTGGGATGAGTTCCGGGGCGTAACAACAGGAGATTATCCCATCGAACTCGGTGTCTCCACGACCGCGACCAACACGCTCTCCATCGATTGCCGGTCATCGTGTCGGCAGTTTGACGATACGATGCGTTCACCAAGGAGCCCCGCGCGCACAGGGACGGAGTTCGACGAGTCATTGCTCGACTCGGCTTGGTGGCCACGGACGTTCTTGTGGGCGTTGGCACCGCATCACCCGAACGGCGACCCTACCCGCAGATCTACTGAGCCGACCGGCGGCGCCAGACTGGCACGATGAACATCCCGACTTGGATCGCGGCACGCGCCCCGGCTCGCGCGAGCGCGTGGGCGGCGGATGCGTTCGGGCTCGCCGTCCTGACCGTGATCGCACTCTGGCCGGCGCTGGCCGCTCCAGACCGCTTGCTCCAGGGCGTCGACATGCACGTGTTCTACGGGTGGGAGCTGTCCATTCGGCGGGCGTTCGAGGCCGGCCAGTGGCCGCTCTGGAATCCATACGCCTTCGGTGGGCATCCAAGCATCGCCGACATCCAGACCGGCCTGTTCTACCCGCCAAGCGTCGCGCTGCGTTGGCTGCCGATCAATAGCTTCTTTGCCTGGAACGTTGCCTTCCATCTCTGGCTGACCGGCGTCGGTGCCTACGCGACCTGCCGCGTGATCGGTCTCGGGCGCCCGGCGTCGCTGGTTGCGGGCCTGGCCCTCGCGACCGGCGGCACGGTGTCGCCGCGGCTGTATATGGGGCACTACAACATCATCTTCACGTTCGCCTGGTTGCCGCTGAGCTTCGCGCTCATGATCCAGACACTTCGTCGCCCGGGCAAGCTCTTGTCGCCCGCCCTGGTCCTGGTCTTGGCCTGCGCGGTGTTGGCCGGTTTTCCCCAGGTGACGCTGTATGTCGCCGGGTGGCTTGGGCTCTACATGCTGTATGTGCTGATCTGGCCCGACCGCCAGCAACCCTCACATCGCCTGGACGTGGCCGCACAGGGCATCACCGGGGCCCTGCTGGTCGGTGGGCTGACGGCCTTTTTTCTCGTGCCGGGCGTACGCCTCGCGGCGGAAGCGGGGCGGGCCATGGGGCTGGACTACGACGTTGCCATCAATGGCGCTCTGACCCTTTCCGACCTGACCGGCCTCGTGTTTCCGCAGAGCATGCCGGGTCGCAGCGTCACCTGGGACGGATCACCGTTCGTGGGACTGATACCTCTGGCGTTCGCCCCCTTGGCATGGCTGACCCGGCGCCATCGGCGGTTCGTGGCGTTCGCCGGGGCGCTCGTGGTGCTGTCGGTACTCTTCGCCCTCGGCCGCTCCGGCGGGCTCTACTGGATTCAACACGCGTTCGCTCCAGGCTTCCGGATTCCCAATCGGGTGCCCTTTCTCGCGTCGTTCGGATTGACGCTACTAGGCGCCATCGGGCTTGACTTGTTCCTGGGCGGGCGCGGAACGGGCCGGCCGGCCGGCCGAGTGCTGTGGGTGCCCATCGCCACGCTGGTGGCGGTCCCGTTGCTCGTGATGGTGACGTTCGACGTTCGCCCCACAGGCGAAGATGCGCGGGGGTGGGCGCTGGGCCTGGCCGCGGTTACGGCGATGGCCGTCGGGCGCCGTGTGGGCTCGGTCACCGTCCCGATGGCGGTCTGTCTCGTGTTCGTGGCGATCGGGTCGGTGCGCGCGACGAGGCCCTTCGTCGACACACGGACGCTCGACACCCCCGCGGTCGTCGAGGGTCTGGGCGACCTGGCTTCGGGCCGGGTCGTGTCTGCCTGTGAGGGTCAACTGGGTGCGTCGGATCTGTTGCGCGCCGCCGTGCCGACACCCGACGGCTACGGGGATCTCCCTCTGGGATACTACGCGCGTTTCATCAATGCCGTGACACAGCGAGGCAACTCCGTGCAATACGGCCGCATTGACACGAACACGACGGAATGGCCGGTGCGAGCGGACCTGTTGGCATGGCTGAACGTGACCCACGTCGTCAATTGTGGTCCGGCGCCGTTGACGGAGTTGCGTCCAGTGGGGCTGACCGGAGAACTGAGCGTCTTCGAATTTGCGCAGACGCGGCCACGGGCGTTTCTCGCCTGCGGGGCCAAACGCGTCTCCGACGACGAAGCTGCCTCGCGGCTCCGTGATGGTCGCTATGATCTCGCCGGGCGGCTCTCACCATATGTGCCACGCGTGACCATCCGATGGGCCGAAGACGTCAGCGACATGGAGCGCGCCGCGCGAGAGCGGGAGCATGGACTCACTGAACCGATGTTGGACCGCGGTCGGACCTGGCGATACTCGTTGGTCGATGGCCGACCGGAGAATGTCCGGGCGCTGATCGCTGATCCGGCCGTGGAGGATACCGACAACGGCATTGACCGGCACGCCGGAACCGTGGTGAGTCGCTTTGAGGAGCCATCGGCGGGCGAAGGCACCTGGCTCGTGGAAGGCGATGACTGTACGGTCGAGGGACAGGTGACGGTGGCCGCCCGAGACCGGCCAGATGGTTACCTCGACCTTGACGTAACCACGTCGACCGGAGGGCTGCTCGTGATGAGCGAGCCGTTTTGGGTCGAGCGCCGAGTGTTCGTGAACGGCCGGCTCGCACCTGCCAAGCGTGTCAACCTAACATTTACTGGAGTGCGACTCATGCCTGGGCATCACCGGGTCGAGCTGCGCATGCGTCCCACCAGTCTATATGTTGGCACGGGTGTGAGTCTGGTGACCGTTGCGGTGTGGATCGTGCTGATGTGGCGAAGGCGAGCGGCATCCGTCGGGGAACCGGCACGCGCGCTCTGAGCCCAGAGCCTCGGCGTCACCCTCTCACGTCTTCCTGGAGTCAGGGCAACGCCAACGCGATCAGCTCTGGCGTCGCGGCACCGCCGCCACCGCCGACGGCCACCACGATGTACTGCTTGCCGTCGTGCAGGTAGGTCATCGGATTCCCGTTGGGTACGGACGGCAAGGTCACCGAACCCAGGTATTCGCCGTTGCCCTTGTGGTACGCCGTCATGGAGCGCGCGCCTTCCGCCTGGTCGACGACGTAGCGCGCGCCCGAGTTGACGATCAGCAGGGTCTTGGTGACGAGCGGGCCACCCGCATTGCCTCCACTGTGCCCCCCGAGCGCCGGGAGGTTCAACGGCTTCAAAGCGGGGTGATTTCTGGGGCCGTCGCCATGCGGGCTCATCCAGGCGTGGTCACCGGTGTTGAGGTCGATGGCCGTGACCCGTTTGTACGGCGGCTTCACCAACGGCAGCCCTTGCGGCCCGGGCACCGGCACCGCCCAGGTCTCGGTAAAGTACCCCACCGTCGCCGGCGGCGCGTACTCGATCAGTTCCACGGCACGAAGACGCGTCTGCGACGGCACGAAGAGGCGTCCGGTCTCTGGATCGACCGCGGACCCTGGCCAGTTCACCCCGCCGCCCGTGCCCGGCGCCTGGATCATCGGGCGTCCCTGTCCACGCACGTTGGGTGGCGTGAACATCGGACTCAACTGGCCCCGCTCGGCAATCCGGATCGCCGCGTCGCGCAGTTCCGGGGTGAAGTCGATCAAGTCGTCGACCGTAATGCCCTGCAGGTCGAACGCGGGCGGTTTGGTCGGAAAGGGCTGCGTTGGTGAATACCACTCGCCCGGCGCGTTGCCGGCCGCCACCGGGCGCTCTTCGATCGGCCAGACCGGCTCGCCGGTCACGCGATCAAAGACGTAGGTGAAGGCCTGCTTACTGGTCTGCGCGATGGCCTTGATGTCGCGTCCGTCGACGGTAATGTCGAGCAGATTACCACCGGTCGGAAAGTCATAGTCCCAGAGGCCGTGGTGCACCGCCTGGAAATGCCAGACCCGCTGGCCCGTCTCGGCGTCGACCGCTACGATGCTCTCGGCGAAGAGGTTGTCGCCGTGGCGATTGCCGCCGTACCAGTCATTGGTCGGGGTGCTGATCGGCAGGTAGACATAGCCGAGCTCCTCGTCGACCGGCATGTTCCCCCAGACGTTGGTGTGCCCGCTGTAGCGCCACGACC
>CALBET010000135.1 GCA_937888665.1 uncultured Acidobacteriota bacterium | reverse complement strand
CGTCAAACTCCGCTGGCCGCCCCGGCAAAGCCGGGGGGTCTCCCACGCTGACTAGCGAATTGTGACCACGCCTTGGGTCTGCGTCGTCGTCCCGTCAAACGCGACTGCCGTCACGGTTGCTGTGAACGACGTGCCCGTCGGGGCGACGTACGCGTGGCTGGTCGACCGCCCACTGGTGCTCAAGGTCGTTGTGTCCCCAAAATCCCAGTCGTAGCGCGTGATCACGACGGTGGCTGGAGTCACGGTTGCGGTGAACAGCACCGTCGCGCCACTGGAGGGGTTCAATGGGCTGATATTCAGCGTGATCTCAATCTGGAGCGGCACCACAATCAGCGTCAACTGGGTGGACCCACTGACCCCCTCCACCGTGGTGGCCGTTACCGTCACCGTCCTCGTCCCCGCGGTCGTGTAGACGTGGTTCACGCTGGTGCCACTGGTCGTGGCTTCGATACCGTCCCCAAAGGTCCAGTCGAAGCCCTCGATCGGCACGCTGCTCCCGGTCACGGTGGCATTGAACGTCACGACTTCGTCCACCGTGCCAGTTGTCGGACTGGCTGAAATATTCACGTTCAACGGAACCGCCGGAACCACGCGGACCACAGCCGATGTCGTCACCCGTTCGCCGCCCGAATCTGTGAGCGTCACCACCGCCGTGTATGTGCCGGCGGAGAGATAGACGTGAGTGACCGATGTTGTCCCGGTCAAGTTCCCGAGCGAGACGGCCCCGCTACCGTCCCCGAAGACAATGTCGACTGCCGTGATCGGTGCGCTACCAGGCGCCACGGTCGTGCTCACCGTAAAGGTGGCGGCCGACCCCGCGGTCGCCCCCACGGGCGCCACGATTGTGATGGTGGGGGCGGTTCGGATTGCCACGTTGACCATGCCTGCGATCGGCGTGGCACCGCCGCGCAACGTGGCGGTCACCGTGGCGGCGACAGTCGTGGTCAGCGTGGTCGTCGCGACGCCAGCGGCGTCCGTCACGGACTCGAATGGGCTCAAGCTGCCGCCAGTCGTGGTGAAGGCGACCCGGACCCCCACCAGACGGTTGCCGGAGCTATCAATGACTGCCGCGGAGATAGTCGAACTGCCCCCCGTCGACGGCAACTCAGCCGGCGTCGCGGTCACGGTCATCGCGTCGGCCGCGGCCGCGCCAATCGTCACCGACAGGCCGGTGTCCCCCACGCTCTGAGCGCCCCCGGAAAACGCGCGCACGGTGGCGGTCCCGGACTCGGTCCCCGCATGCAGGGTCGCCACCGCTTGCCCGTTGGTGGTTCTCGCCTGTTCCGGTTCGAGACGCCCCAGGTTGGTGGTGAACGTGACAAGCGTGCCGTTGTGCACCGACGTGCCACTCAGCTCGACGATGCTGGCTCGAATCTCGGCGGTCCCATTGAGCGGCAACACGGTGCGGTTCGTGCTGATCGAAATGACGGCGTCGGTCGGCGCCACCAGCGCGACTTTGTCGCACGACGCAGCGGTTCCCACGGCCACAATCAGGGCCACGGCTATCGGGGGCTGTCGAAAAACGCGGGACAACATGCGTGGTAAAATCGCCACTCTCATGGCATGTTATCGGTATGCGCCTAGCGGAACAATATAGGGCATCGTCACGCACATCGGAGCTCGGCTACGCCATGGCCGGTCTGCTGATTGCGATCGCCATCATGGGGCTCCTGATGAGCATGGCGATGCCGACCTGGCAGACGTTCGTCAAGCGAGAAAAGGAAGCGGAGCTGGTCTTCCGCGGTGGCCAGTACGCGCGAGCGATCACCCTCTACGGGGAGCGCTTCGCCGGCGCGTTTCCGCCGAACATCGAGACCTTGGTGCAGGGGAGATTCCTGCGGAAGGCCTACACGGATCCGATGATGAAGGACGGCGAGTTCGAGCTCGTCACCCTCGGTACGCTCCAGAACATCCCCGGACTCAGTCCCGCCAGCCAGGCCGGTGACGATGGTGGAGAGCCGACCCGGACGCCGTTTTCACGGGCCGCGCGGGAGCAGAACGAAGACAGCGGTTTCATCATGGGCGTACGCAGTCGAAGCACTGACACGTCGCTGATGGTGCTCAACGGCCTCGACAACTACGCGGACTGGATTTTCACCCCGACCGCTGCCGGCCTGCTCGGCGGGCACACCGAACCACAGCCGACCATCGTCGGCGGACTCGGCGTGGGCCTCCCGGGCCAGCCTGGCCTACCCGGAGGAGCCGGTGCGTTCGGTGCCGCTCAGCCGGGAACCGGCGCGTTCGGTGGATTCGGCGGGCTCCAGGACGGCGGCGCCGGCGGTGCGCCGCGGTCGGGCGGGCCGACGACGGGGAGGGAACAACCCCGCAGCCCTCGCGCGGGCACAGGACAACCGCCCAGTCCGCGTGTCAGCCCCGGGGGCGCCGGTCGTCGGTAAGGCCTGGCGGCACACGTATCTAGAACACGGGCCGACACCCCACTACCACTCCGCGTAGACGGTCCCGTCGATCGCCTGTCCAAGCGCGCCACTCCGGACGTCAAAGACCCCAGGCAGCGCCGTGGGGTCCGTCGGATTGAATTCCGACGAGACCGTCTGCCACGTCGCATCCGAGCGTGTGAACGGGTCTTCCGGAAGACTCCGCAGATACCCTCCGCCGACCAGGTCCTGGAGCTCCGCCGGATATTCGCCCCGATCGGCGTAAAACTGATCGATAGCGTCGCGCATACGGAAGAGGTCTTCCTTGAGCACAGCCTCCTTCGACCGCGTGACGCCGGTGCCGTAGCTGGCCATGGCGATAGCGGCCATGATCACCACCAGCGAGATCACGACCAACATCTCGACCAGCGTCCACCCGGCCGCTGAGACGGCGCGGGTCGGAGACCGCCGCTGGCGAGGGATGTGGGACATAGTCGATGGTTGCTCGAAAGTCATCACCATTCGTTGTACTTCGTGCCGTCGAGCGCGGTCGCCCCGGACGTCGAGTACACGTCATAGACGTTGTCTCCGCCCCACGTCGTGGCGTCAGACGGGTCCTGATAGGAGCGCAGGCCCCACTCCGTGCTGCGGGTCATCGGGTCGTAGGGAACGCGGCGCAAGAACTTCAGCTTCGTGCCGGACGCGTCGTTCATCCGCTCGACGCCTTCGACCAGGGTGTCGAGGTCAGGCGGGTAGCCCTCGCTCCCTGCCTCCACGTTGTTGCCGCCGATCTGCTGCAGGGTGACCGCATCCTTGTACCGATCGATCGCCGTACGCATGTCACGGAGCCCACGGCGAAGCTCCGCCTCGCGCTGACGCTGCATGGTGACCTTGCTCAGCGGCAGCACCGCTGCCGCGAGCACCGCCACCATCGCGGTGACGACCAGCAGTTCTATGAACGTGAAACCGGGGACCGCCAGGCTGCGGGTTCGGGTCGGCCGTCGGGGCGAAGCAGGTCGCGGAGCACCCATCGTCGACTCACTGTACGGTCACCGTCGACGTGGAGAATTCGAGCGCCAGGGACACGCCGCCTGGGGTCATCGCGGTACCGTCAACGTTTAGTGTAGCCGACCCCACGCCCACCGCGTCGAAGAGGACCGCCGCCACCAGGCCGGCCCCCGAGGCCCCCGTGGCATCGCCCTGGCGTGTCGACGTGATCTGAATGACTCCGGCCTCGGAGTCGACTTGCTGCGTGAACATCACCTGCATACCGCCCTGTCGCATGAAACTGCCCTCCTGGACAGTGCGGACGCTCAAGATAGCCGGATCGAACGTCACCGTGAGCGACATCGTGGAGAGTTGCGATGCGCCGCTGATCGAGACCGGCACCGTATACGGCCCGCCCCCAACGCGGAACAACGCCCCGGGCGGTGTCACCAGTACCCGTGCCGCAGGTAGCGGGGCCAGCTGTCCGGCGGACACGCCGGGCTCGTCCCGCGGCACTGGTACCACCGGGTCCCGCTGGGCGGGGGGCGGAGGCGCCACCGGTTCATCGACGTCGGGAGCCACCGGGGCCGGCGCGTCGATCGCGGCTGGTGTATCGGCGTCCGGCTGGGCCGAAAGCGGCAACGGGGGTGCGCCGGCGTCCGGCTGCGCGGCGATACGCGGCGGCGGTCCGGAGAGCGCGAGGTTGGTCTGCGTGCCAATGTGAATCGGGCTGACGTCACGCTGCGTCAGTTCGTGCGTCCGCACGATCCGTGGGGTCAGGAGCATGACGATCTCCGTCTTCCGGATCGCCCGGTCGTTGTCTCCGAGGAGCGACTGCAAGAGCGGCACACGGAGCGCGCCCGGCAGTCCCCTCAACGTCCGCCGGTCCTCCTCACGAAGCAGACCGGCCATGAGGTTCGATTCGCCGTCGCGCAGGCGCAATCGGGTCACCACCTTCCGGGACCCGAACGTCGGCAAGGACGTCCCGGCAACGTCGATGTTGGCCCCGAGGGTGCTGTTCTCCACCATCAGGTCGAGAATGATCTCGTTGTCGTACGTCACCCGCGGTGTCATCTCCACGATCACGCCGACCGCCCGGTACGTGAACGAGGTCAGCGGATTGAGCGCGGCCCCGCCGGCAGCAAGGGCGGTGAAAGCGGTCTGGGGCACCGGGATGTCCTCACCCAGGTTGAGGGTCATCGTCTGCCCCTCCTGCCCACGCAGCTGGGGCTTCGCCACGAGATTGGTATTCGAGTCAGACTCGAGGAAGCGGACGACCGCGGCAGGTACGGCCAGATAGAAGTCTGCCGTGCTCACACCCTGTGACACCGTGTTGACGTTGAATGGTGGCGGCGAACTGATGCCGGAGGGCGAGATCGCCGTGTTCGGCGGGGCCACCTCAGGCGACAGTACGCCTCCGATGGCGTAGTCGGTCAGATTCAGTCCAAAACGCTTCGCCTTCTCCCGGTTGACCTCCAGAATCGTCACGTCGATGATGATCTCGGCCAACGGCTTGTCATTGGCGGCAATCACCTGCTCGATGATCGCCGTCACCGGGGCGGTCGCGCGCACCGTGATGGTGTTGTTCAGGCTGTTGGGAATGACCGACGGCTGCACGGCCATGCCCGGAACACGGACGAGTTGGTTGAGCAGCTGGGCCAGTTCCTGCACGTCGGCATTCGAGACAAAGAACGTCTGAATGACCTGCTCGTCATACTGGCCGCGTTTCTGCGCCGTCTCAGGCACGACGACGATGGTGCGCGGGTTGATCACCTTGTAGAACAGCTGGTTGGTCGACAGCACGTGGTCGAGTGTCGCCTCCAACGACATCCCGTCAATGCGGAACGACACTTGGCTGTCCACGAACTGCTCGTCATACGTGACGTTGATACCCGTAATGTCACCGATAAAGTCGAGCAGGTCTTGCAGACTGCTGTCGAACTCGAACGTCAACGGGACCCTGGAGGCCGGATCCAGCAGCGGCGGCGCGGTTTCGCGTCGCGCCTGGTCCCGCATCGCCTGGATCGGAGCCGGCGGCCGTTCCGCGTCGAGGCGGTCGCGGATCGCAGTTTCCAGGTTGGAGGCCCGTCCAGCTACCTCGCTGTTCGACGGGTCGAATTCAGCCGCGCTACGATACTCGCGAAGGGCGGCAGCCAGCTCCTGCTGCTAAAGGCCCGGCCCAGGGCGATGTGGGCCCGGGAAGCGGCAAGCGTGGCCCGCTCCAGGGCGATCCGATACTCCGGCTGGTCCGGGTTGTCGTCTGAGGCGCGCTGATAGTAGGCAACCGCCGCGTCCCAGTCGCCAGCTCTCTCGCTCCGCACGCCGTCGCGGAACGCGCCGGCGCACCCGGACGCGAGGATGACCGCCCCCACCACCATGAGTCGCCGGGTGGCGCGCCGAATCGACCGCCCCCTTGTCGGCGTACTCATATTCCGCCGGACACGTCGTTGGGCAGCCTCAGTGTGGCCCGTCCCCCGCCGTCGATCCGCTCCAACTCCACCGACTGAAGGCCAAGACTGAGGATGCGGTACCGCCCGTCGATCACCTCGCCTCGCCTGCCATAGAACACATCGTCGCCGTCTGTCAGTACCACAACTCGCCCCTCAATGCCGGGGCTCTCCATGAACCCGATAAACGTCAGTGGAATAGCTGACAGCGGCTGCGGCACCCCGCTGCTTGGCCCGATGACGAGCTCGTCGTCTCGACCCACGTCGCCAAGACGGGGCACGGGCGCTGGCAGGAACGGCGGCGTCTCGACCGAGGCCGCCGATCTCGTCGCACCAAACCGGAACGGGTTCCGCTGTTCGGGCGTCGGGTCTGTTGGCTGAAGATCCATGTCGTCGAGACGCAGTGGCTGCGCCGCACCATCCGCATCGAGCCCGGCCGAGACACCGGTCACGCCGGGGCTCTGGGCCACGCCAGGTGCGCCGGCCGGTGGCGCCGAGTTCGGGCTCGCGCCACATCCCATCACCAGCACGGTGGCCCCCACGCTCAGCGTCCCTCGAAGCGGGTGGGCGTCACGACGCCTCATCCGGTCCTTCCCAGTAGTACGTGGCCACGCCCAGCGTGAGCACGAGCTCGTCGTCCGAACTGTTCGCCTGGCCCAGCACAACCGACTCAATCAGAATGAACTCCGGTGCCGTCTCCAACTCGTAAATGAATTCACGGATATCTTCGTATTCGCCGGCAAGCACCATGATGGTACGGAGACTGGCCAGCGGACTGTTTCTCTCCTTTTCGGCCACACTGGTCCGGCGCTCCAGTACAAGATTGCTATCCGCGGCCAAATTGTCGAGATACGGAGAAAGCAGACTTCTCGCGGCAGCGAGGTCGGGCGGGAGAACGCCACTATAGAAGCGCTCTAGCTGACTGTCGGCAATGGCCTTACTAGAACTGGTCTGGCTGGCCTCGGCGTAGGCGCCCGTCACATCAGTCAATTGGCCGCCGGCGGCGGCCATGCGGATCTCAGATTGGGCCACTTTGTTGGACCAGGGGTAGACCGCGAATGCGTACAGCCCGATATCAATCGCCAGAATCACGGCCACAACCGTCAGAAGACCGCGCTTCTCCTGGAGAATTCTCTGCAACACGCTCATTGACCCGCTCCGCCGCTAGGCGGCTCTTGGCGGCCGCCATCCCCGGAACCGCCGGGCGCCCCGTCGGCGTCTTCGTCGCCATCTTCGGCCTCCGGCGACGGCGCCTCCTGCGGAGACCCCTCCTGATCGCCCGTCTCGGGCTCATCCGCCGCGGCGTCCCCAGACGCCCCGGTAGACCCAGCGTTCGCGTCCTGCTGTTCCGACTCGTCGCCCTGTCGTTCCGGTGCCAGATCCGAATCCAGCGGATCGTCGGGGAGCAGACCCACGTGAAGCTCCTGCACATACCGCCCCCGCAGCGTGGCGGTATACATCCCGTCGTCCGTCAATTCCGCGTTCACGTTTAGCACCCGGGCGAACGCCCCCGACTCTTCGAGCGCGCCGATGAAATCGCTGATGGCCTGCAGTTCTCGACCAACGACCCTCATCGAGACCTCAACGGATCCCGGGGCAATGTCCGGCCGCACCTCGGTCAACATGACGTCTGGTGGCAATGTCGTCTCGACCCGATTGAAGAACTGCGTCCAGGAGAACACGCGCTGGTCGATCAGCGTGTTGGCCTCTCGCGCGGCCGCCGCGACCTCCTCCAGGGCGAGCGGACTCGCGGTCCGCTGCACCTCCGTCGTGCGCGTGGAGAGATCCTCGCCCTCACGCTCGGCCTGCTCCGCGCGGGCCGTCAAATCGGTATTCCGCTCAGACAGATCCATGACGCGGAGCACGAGGCTCGCCAGCACCGCACACCCCAACAGCGCCACGACTCCCAGCAGGAGATACACGGCCCGCTCGTTGTAGAACGGTCTGGTCGCGAGATTGGTACGCAGCATGATGAGGGTTCGCGCCTTGGGGCCCCACCTGGCCCTCCGACCCCGGCCGCAATTGGTCCGCCATGCCGGCGGGCGCCGCCGGTCCTATACCCGTGTTTCGGACGCCGAGTGCTCGCGCAATAGCAGACCGAGCGGCGCCGCCACCAGGTCGGGAAGCGTCCGGTCGCTCCGCTCGTGCGCGCCACTCCTCCCGAGCGTGATGGGTCTGACGGTGACGCCAAGTCGCGATTCGAGCGAATCGCGCAGCACGGCGGCATCGTCGGCGGTGGTCGTCGCCGCGCTCGCGGCCAGGAAGACACGATCGAATCCAGCGCCCTCCAGCCGGTCTTCGTAGTACATCGTCGTCTGATGCACGAAATCTGCGAGGTTGCCCTCGCCTTCCGCGGGACGATTGCGGAAGAGAATGAGCTGGCCTCGCCGCACCACGGCGATTGTGCTGTATCCCTGCGCGACGTGGATAAGCAGCCAGTCCGCCGCGCCCCCGGTGCCCTCGACGAGGATGGCGTTCAACTGGCTGAAGCTGGCGAGGTCCACGACGCCGGGGTGTCCGCCGGCGCCGGTGCACACGCTCTCGTACTCTTCGACGATGTCCCGCCGCATGAGGCTGACGACGAATTCGCGGCCACCGTTCTCGGTCGCCGTGCCCGCCGAATAGGCCACGTGCGTATCTTCGATACGGAAGGGCGCGGCCTTCCTGGCCTGCCATCGAACAAGCTGGTCGAGATCAGCGGCCTTGGCCGGCACCTTCTCGAACGTCATGAGCGACACCTTGGCGACACTGTCTGGCAGCACGAGCCCGACTCGCGTCGGGGTGCCGGGAAGCTGACGCAGTACACGGGCGACGGCCTGCGTGACTGCCGCCCGGTCAATGAGGTTCGTCGCGTTCGCCGCCGGCACCAGCGCACCGTCCGGCAGCCGCTCGGTGACCACCGCTGTGAGCACCGCGTGACGCCCGCGTCCCAGCGCCACCCCGGTCACGCGGTCGGCCGCGATCTCGAGACTCGCCGCCGGAGGGCGAGGCGCGAACAACCGGCCGACCATTGGGAGAAACGCCATGGTTGGTGGCCTACTTGATGAAGGTGACCTTGTTAATCTCACGCAGGGTGGTGAGGCCGGAGAGCAACTTCTCCACCGCGCTGTCGCGGAGAAACCGCATGCCTTCCCTCCGCATGACCTGTTTGATCTCAGACGTGGGAGCCTTCGCGAGAATCATCTCTCGTATCTCATCGGTCAGATCGAGCAACTCGCACAGGGCCGTTCGCCCCCGGTAGCCGGTCCCGCCGCACTCGATACACCCCGCCCCCTCGAAGAATTCGTGCTCGTCGGCCAACC
>CALBET010000134.1 GCA_937888665.1 uncultured Acidobacteriota bacterium | reverse complement strand
GCAGGCTGCCGCTGTCGTCGGTAATGGCAATGTCCATGTCTACGCCGATCTCTTGCGCCTTGGCCTCGGCCGCGGCCATCATCACCCGAGCATCGGCGAGCATCAATTTCTGTACAGTCCTCATAGTCGGTCGACCTCCCGCCGGGGATTATAGAACCCCGCGATTGTAATGGGACGGTTATGCGGGAATGTCGTGGACCACGGGAAACGACCAAGGCGCGCGATAATGCGCGCCTCGCGGCCGCGGGGGGTTCGGGGCACAGCCCCGTCTGAAAAAATGACTACAGCCACCGTCCAGTGCCCCTACTGCGGCGAACACCTCGACGTGTTCATCGACCGCTCGGTAGCCCGACAGGAATACATCGAGGATTGCCAGGTCTGCTGCCGACCGATCACGCTCCGCGTGACCATCGACCCTGACGACGACACCGAGGCCCGCGTGGATGCCCGCTCCGAGGAAGAATAGGCCGGCTTAATCGGCAGCGGCGACGCATTCGCCGCGCTGCCCCCGTGGTAGGATTCGGGGTTATGAGACAGCAGTGTCGGAAAGCGGCTCCTTATGCGATTCTGGCGGCGCTGATGCTGGGATTCCAGACCCACGCGATGCAATCCAGAACCCCGGTCAACGTTGCATCACTCGGCCCTCAGGTGGGCGAGTCTGTTCCTGACTTCACCTTGCCGGATCAGAATGGACGCGAGCGGACCCTCCAGTCGATTCTGGGGCCCAACGGGGCGATTCTGCTGTTCCACCGTTCGGCCGACTGGTGACCATATTGCAAAGCGCAGCTCGTGGAGCTGCAAGACCGGGCGGAAGAGTTGCGGGGCCAAGGTCTCGGCGTGGCAGCCATCAGTTACGACTCCGAAGAAGTCCTGGCCGACTTCAGCCAACGTCGCGGCATCACGTTCCCACTGCTGTCCGATGACGACTCCGCCGTCATTACCGAATTCGGAATCCTGAATACCGTCGCGGCGGAAGCGGTCGGCCCCAACAAGGACGACCCGGATGTGCAGGCGGATGCGAGGCAGTACGTTTCGGTGTTCGGAGCCAGCCCCATGATTGTCGGCACGCCGTTCCCCGGCACCTTCATGCTGGACGCGCAGGGCACGGTCACGTCACGCTTTTTCGAGGAGTTTTATCGCGAGCGGAACACCACCGCCAACGTGATGCTGAGATTGGGCGCTGGACTGTCGCCGATTGCGGCCATTGAAGGCTCGACGGCTCACCTGAACATCACTGCCTATCCGAGCAACCCGAACATCACCGTCGGCACCCGGTTCTCGGTCGCCGTCGAGATCGAGCCGAACGACGGGATCCACCTGTACGCACCCGGGGCCGAGCAGATGGGTTACAAGGTCATCGGACTGACCCTCGACCCGGTACCCCACATCCGCTTCGAGCCGGTCCAGTTCCCGGCCTCGGAGATCTACCACTTCGAGCCGCTCGATGAGCGGGTCCCGGTGTATCAGCAACGGTTCACGCTGCTGCAAGAAGCGGTGGTTTCCGGCGAACCGGAGGCGGAAGAAGCGCTGGCCAAGATTGATGCGGTGACCCTGTCCGGCACACTCAACTACCAGGCCTGCGACGACACGCTGTGTTTCGATCCGGTCTCGGTGCCGTTGTCGTTCACGCTGGACGTGGAGACGTTGGACCGGCAGCGGGTAACTCGGTAGGACGGCTTGGGTGGAGGATACTTCCCGCCGGAGACGCGCGCACCGACGGCTCTGGCCACCCTGGCCAGGGCTGGCGCTCGTCCTAGCGACGGGGTTGACCCCGCTGACCGTATCCGGTCAGTCACCGTCATCATCGGCGGCGAGCAGCCAGCCTGGGTTCGAAGAGCACGTGGGACCATTCCTCACCGACTACTGCGTCAGCTGTCATAACGACGACCTGCGAACCGCGGATCTGAGTTTCGAACCATTCCTCGCGGGCACGAGCGCCGCGGGGTCCCCGGCGCTGTGGGAACGCGTAGCGGAGCGGCTGCGCGCCGCGCAGATGCCGCCGCGGGGACGCCCGCAGCCACCGGGCGCCGCCGTTGCGCAGGTACTCACTTGGGCCGACGGGATTTCTGGGAACGCGCCCGCGTCCGACGGACCCAACCCTGGCCGGGTCACGGCCCGCCGACTCAACCGCACGGAATACAACAACACGGTGCGGAGCCTGCTGGGCGTCCACGGTCGGCCGGCGGACGAGTTTCCGGCCGACGACTCCGGCTACGGGTTCGATAACAACGGCGACGTATTGTCGTTGTCGCCCCTGTTGATGGAGAAACTCATCACCGCGGCACAACGCATCTCACGTGAGGCGGTCTTTGGACCGTCCCTGCCGGATGAGCCGTTCCAGTTGGCGCACTACATGGCGCGCCGTTCCCACGATGCGGACGGCAGCCTGGACAGCGCGGACACGCTGCCGTATTCGATGCGCGGCGCGTTATACGGCTCGCATCTGTTTCCCTGGACCGCCGACTACGAACTGCGTTTCCGCGTGGCGAACTATCGTCAGCGCCCGCCCAGGCCGGAGGGCGAACCGCGGCGTCCACGCGACACGCCGCTCCCGGAGGCTGACTTCCTGGAGGAGATGCGGCTGGCGGCACCGCCGGTACCGGTCGTGGCGACGCTCGACGGACAGGTCTTCGACGAGGAGATCATCGAGGGGGTCAACGCGTTCGGGTACGAACGCGGAGAGTTCGTGACCCGGCTGTCAATCGAAGCGGGTGAGCACGACTTCCGGGTGTCGTACCCCCACATCGCCGACGTCGTCGACCCGAGCGAGAACATGCTCGATGATGGCCGGCGCGTGATGTACATCGACTATCTGGATATCGTGGGGCCTTTCGATCCGAGCCCCGCCCCTCCGGCGAGCTACAACCAGATCTTCATCTGCCGTCACCAGCCGGGCGCCCACGATGAGCGTTGCGCCGGGGAGATCGTGACGAATCTGGCTCGCCGGGCGTATCGGCGTCCAGCGACGGCGCGGGAAGTGGCGCAGCTCACCGGCTTGGTCACGCAGGCGCAAGAGGCCGGCGACTCCTTCGAGGAGGGCGTGCGCGTGGCGGTGCAGGCGGTGCTGCTCTCGCCGCATTTCCTGTTCCGCATCGAACATGACGCGGCGACGGCCTCGAACGCCACTGCCAACGCCCACCTCGTGACGGACCACGAGCTCGCCTCACGGCTGTCGTACTTCCTCTGGGCCGACATGCCGGACGACGAGCTGTTCCGTCTCGCGGACACGGGCCAGCTTGGACGCCCCGAGGTGCTCGACGCGCAGGTCCGGCGTATGCTCGCCGACCCGCGCGCATCGGCACTGGTTGACACGTTCGCCGAACAGTGGCTCCAGCTCCGCAATTTGGATCGCGCAAAACCTGACCCGGCCCTGTTCCCGGCCGTGGACGACGAACTGCGCCAGGCGATGCGACGCGAGACCGATCTCTTCCTCAGCGCCATCATCCGAGAAGACCGGAGCCTGCTCGACCTGATCGACGCGCCGTTCACGTTCCTGAACGGTCCCCTGGCCCACCACTACGGCATCACCGGCATCACTGGCGAAGCGTTCCAGCGGGTGCCGCTCGACGGCACCCAGCGTAGCGGGCTGCTGACCCAGGCCAGCATTCTGACGGTCTCGTCGTATCCGACGCGCACGTCGCCGGTCCTGCGCGGCAAATGGGTGCTCCAGAACCTGCTCGGCGCCCCACCACCCGACCCACCCGCGGGCGTACCGCCGCTCGACGTGGCGGCGGTCGGCACGACCGTGTCGCTGCGGGCCCAGCTCGAGCAGCATCGCGCCAACGCGAGCTGTGCGGTCTGTCACGACCAGATCGATCCGCTCGGATTCGGGCTGGAGCGCTACGACGCAACGGGTGCGTGGCGCACGCACGACGGACCGTTTGAGATCGACGACTCGGGTACGTTGCCGGACGGCACGACGTACCGTGGCTCGCTCGAGCTGAAGGAGATTCTGCGGAGTCAGAGCGACGCCTTTACGAAGAATCTCGCGGAGAAGCTGCTGACCTACGCGCTGGGTCGCGGACTCGAGGCCTATGACAGAGCGGCCGTCGACGCGATTACCCAACGAGTCGCCGCCGCCGACCACCGGTTCTCCAGCCTCGTGCTGGGCGTGGTCGAGAGCCAGGCGTTCCGGATGCGCCGCCCTGAGTAAAGAGGAGCCCACACCATGATTTCGTCTCGACATCTGCCCAGACGCGCCGTGATCAAGGGGCTTGGTGCCACGCTGGCCCTGCCGTTTCTCGATGCCATGGTGCCCGCGTTTGCCCGAGCCGCGCAGCTGCATGCCGCCTCACCGACCCGGATGGCCTTCGTCTACGTGCCGAACGGCATCATCATGGACGAGTGGACGGTCCCCGGGCTCGACGGCGCGTTCCCATTGCCGACCACGTTCCCCAGAATTCTGCAGCCGGCCGCGGCCTACCGCGATCAGTTCTCGATCCTGTCTGGGCTGATGCAGGACGGGGGGCGGGCGCACGGTGACGGCCCTGGCGACCACGCGCGCGCCGGCGCGAGCTATCTGACCAGCGCCCATCCGAAAGAGACGGCCGGCGCCGACATCCAGGCCGGGATCTCGGTGGACCAGGTTGCCGCACAGCACATCGGCGGCCAGACGCGTTTCCCCTCACTGGAACTCGGTTGCGAGGAAGGGCTGTACGGCGGCAACTGCGACGGCCGCTACAGCTGCGCCTATAGCAACACCATCTCGTGGCGCACGCCCTCGGCACCGATGCCACAGGAGACCAGCCCGCGGGCCGTGTTCGAACGCATGTTCGGGGGCGCCGACATCGATCCAGATCCGGTCCGACGCGCCCGCCGGGCCGCCTACGACCAGAGCGTGTTGGATCTCGTGCTGGAGCAGGCCAAGACGCTGCAGGGCACGCTCGGCGCCACCGACCGACGCAAGCTGGACGAATATCTGTACTCGGTCCGGGACATCGAAAAACGGATCGTCCAGGCTGAGCAGGACGCCGACGTCGCGCCGCCTGAGCTCGCGCGCCCCAGACCCGGGGTCCCGCAGAGCTTCATCGCACATGCGCGGTTGATGTTCGACCTGATGACGGTCGCGTTCCAGACCGACATGACCCGCGTCATCACCTTCATGATCGCGCTCGAACTTGGCAATAAGGTGTATGACGAGGCTGGGGTGTCCGAAGCACACCACGGGCTGACCCATCACCGCGGTGACGCCGGCAAGATCGAGAAGATCACCCAGATCAACCGGTTCCACGTCGAACAGTTCACCCATCTGCTGGAGCGGCTGTCGACGACCAACGACGGCGACGGCACGTTGCTGGACCACTCGATGGTGGTCTACGGCGCCGGCATCTCAGACGGCAACCGTCACCACCACCACGACCTGCCGACACTGCTCGCCGGACGCGCCGGGGGCCGCATCCCGACGCAGGGCCGCCACGTCTCTTACGCACCAGAAACCCCCATGGCCAACCTGTTCGTCACGATGCTCGACCACATGGGGGTCGAGGTGGAGACGTTGGGTGACAGCACCGGTGGTGTGGCAATCTGACGCACGTCCTGCGGCGTGCGCGCCACGCCTCACCGGCCTGGCGAGCCGGATTGAACCGGCGGCACGCCCTCGTACACGACCGGCACGACGACACCGCAACCGACGCCAGTTGCCGGAGCACCAACCATGAGACGCCAGTTTTCATGCCGGATCTGCCCGTCGCTGGCCGTGCTCGGCCTGTTGCTGACTGTGTCGTCGCCCGTCGATGGCCAGCCGCTGAGCGGCTCAGCCAGCAACACGTTCTACGTCGCCGCTGACGCCGGCCCCACCGGCGACGGAAGTCGGCGCAACCCGTTTGTGTCGCTGTCTCAGGCGGAGGCGACGGGCATGGAGTCACCGTCGATCTCGGCGGGGGTGTGTTGGGCAGCCGCGGCCACAACCGATTCATCGACAACCAGAAGGGCGGGATGCGGGTGTCTCCGAACCGGATGACCGCACAGCACAACTGGTGGGACGGGGGCGCGCCCATGCTCTACGACAGCGACGGGCGACCGACGGACGACGCCCACGTCCTGGTCGACCCGGTGTTGCCGGCAGACCCGCGCTAGCCCAGCGCTAGCCCGCCGCGAACATCGCTCTTCAGCGCCGTTCCAGGGCTCTGGGTCGCCTGGTCTCGTGCGGGCTACCGAGCTCCGAGGTCCAGGGCGACGATCCGCTCGCGGTCGCGCGCGTAGAGCGTGGCGCCAACCAACGTGGGCACGGTCCAGGTGCGGGTCGCGAACAGCGGGGTTGTGGCCAGCGTCTCGAGCCCGTTCGGACTCAGTCGCACCAGCGACAGATCGCCATCTTCTTCCATCAAGATCGCCTTGCCGTCGCCGTAGACCATGCTGGCGCGGCTGAACCCGCGTTCGCGCCAGGCGGTCTCGCCAGACTCCATGTGGGTCGCGGTCAGAATGGCGGTCGCGCCCTGCCCGTTGGTTCCGTAGATAAAGTCACCGATCTTCAGCACGTTGAGGAACGTGAAGCGCAGTTGGCGATCGTCCCACAGTAGCTCGGTGCGCACGATGTCGCCGTCAGGCACCAGCCTGATCGCCTGGCTCCCTCCGAGGTACCCGGACGAGAAGAACAGCACGCCGCTGTCCTCGTCGTAGATCGGAATCTGGAAGTTGAAATCGTTGCCGGCGTCATGGGCGTGCGCCCATAGCACCTGACCGGTATCAGGATCCATCCCGAAGACACCCTGGCCGGCAAAGACGACGGCGTGTTCGCGCCCGGCCACGGTAATCAGGCCCACCGGCGCGTGGGACACCAGGAAACTGCCGCTCTTCCACACAACCTCGCCGTCGCTCTGGCGCAGCGCCATCACCGACTGACCGGGTCCGCCGACTTGCAAAAGAATGGTGTCTTTGTAGGGGATTGGCGTGATGCCAGAGCCCGGCTTGATCATCGACCGAATCAGCAGCGGGGGGGCGCCGAAGTCGGTGATCAGGTTCTTGGACCAGAGCAGCGCGCCGGTCTCTGGATTGAAGACGTGGAGTTCCTTGTTGCTGCCCATCGCGAACAGCCGACCATCGACCAGCAACGGGGTCGCGTGCGGGCCTGCGCCCTGGTCGAAGTCTTGATTCTTCGACGCGTAGCTGTACTCCCACAACGTGTCACCGCTGGCGGCGTCCAGCGCGATCACACTCTCACTCGGGGTCCACGGTGCGCCCCCGCCCGCGCCGGACTCGCGATACATCGTAAACAACCGTCCGTCCGCCGCGAGGATCGAGGTGTGACCGGCCCCCAGAGGGCGGCTCCACAGCTCTGGCGGGCCCGTCTCGGGCCACGTGTCGGCAAGCCCGGTAGACCCCACCATGAAGTCGCCCCGTGGGCCGCCCCACTGCCGCCAGTCGCCTTCCTGGGCGTCGGCGAACCGGGGCGAAGCGAGCGAGAGGAGGAGGGTCGAGGCGGCCAGCAGTGCGGATGTCGAATATCGCATGACGTGTATCGTGTCGGCGTCCTTACGGCGCACCCTGTGGAAAGTCCTTGCAGGGCATCGCCCACGCCTTACAGGGCCCGACCGGGGGGGCCATGGTGTAGAGGAGGGTGTTGCGGGTCTCGCCGTCCGGCGTGGTGGTGGTGACCTCAATGGTCAGGGTGCTGCCGTCGGAGCTGAGGGACATCACCTCATGCATGGTCATGTCGCCCTGGGTGCCCTCGGCCACGAGCCGGTTCCCATCCCACCGCGACGTGGCCATCATCGACGTGTCCCGACCAACTGGAATACTGAGCTCTCCGGCGCCGGGGGTGAACGACCAGGCCTTCACGCCGTTGGTTTCGGCCCCGATGACCACCGTGCCGTTCGCGGCCTGCGTAATGAACAGGCGACCGGTATCGTCACCACCGCGACCGCCGCTGAACGCCGGCGGCGTCAGCTGGCTGGCGGCCTCGTCCAACGTCCACATACCGGAAAAATCAGGGTGTTGCGCGACCGCCGGACCAGCGAGCGAGAGAAACAGGACCGCCGCCGTCAGCACCAGGACACGTTGCACATCCACCTCCACACCATCGATCAGCCTATCAGTGTGCTTGCTGGCGCCTGGTTCTGCAAGCACCAAACGGCGAACCCCGCAAGCCACTATAATTAGTATTTGCCGGTCTGCTCATGAGGACGTGCAGACCATGGACTCGCCGGTCACCAACGTCGCAGAGGAGAATCAGACACGCTATGCTCACGCACATGCTGCACGCCTACGACCTCCAGCTCAAGACTGCCAAGCGGCTCGTCGATGACATCCCTGAAGACCAGATGTGCTTGCAGCCCCACGGGCTCGTCAATCATCCCACCTGGAGCCTCGGACATCTCATCATGTCGGCGCATGGCGTCGGTCAAATGATCGGTATCGAGCCGGCCGCGCCTGAGGGCTGGGCCGACCTGTTCAAGACCGGCGGCACACCGAGCGGCGACCCCGCCGGCCAGCCCAGCAAGGCCGAGCTGATCGCCGAGCTCGAGAAGGTGCACGAGGCCTGGAAAGCGGCACTTCCCGGAGTCGATGCGGCGGTGCTCGACGCCGAGCATCCCAACGAGAAGACGCGAGCCTACTTTCCGACCGTCGGTGCCATGGTCGCCTACATCATGTCGTCGCACGAGATGGACCATCTGGGCCAGGTCGCCGCATGGCGTCGGGCCGCTGGACTCGGACCCACACAGTAACCCCGCGGAGACATCGCAGTAATCGCAACGGCCTCGCTCGGAGGCCGTTGCGATTTTTCCCACCTAGGACTCACCTAGGACCCGATCAGGAATAACTTGACCATTCAACTTATTCCTGATCGGGTCCTTAGTCTCGACGCGACCCGGGCCATGCGCCCGCCGGGTACGGCGAGGCGTTTGCACGCCCCCTGACCGTGACCCAACCTGAACTGCCATCGGCGGCACACGACGCCCGGCTGCACGATGCGCTGACCCGCTACTGGGGGTATCGCGAGTTCCGGCCCTTGCAGCGCGCCGCCATCGAGGCCAACCTGCAAGGGCGCGACAGCGTGGTGGTGCTGCCGACGGGCGGTGGCAAGTCGTTGTGCTTCCAGATGCCGGCGCTCGTGCGCCTGGATGGCGGCTTCGGCTTGATCATCTCGCCGCTCCTGTCACTGATGAAGGACCAGGTCGACGGGTTGGTGGCAAGCGGGGTCTCCGCCGCGGCGCTGAACAGTTCGTTGGCACCGGACGAGCGCCGGCAGGTCTACGCCGACCTCGACGAACGGCGCTGCCGCCTGTTGTACGTGACGCCGGAACGACTCGTCGGCGACGGCGGCGACGCGTTTCGCGCTCGACTGCGCGAGTGGGGTCTTCGCTTCGTCGCGGTCGACGAGGCCCACTGCATCAGTCAGTGGGGGCACGAGTTCCGTCCGGAGTATCGTCGGCTCGCCCGTCTCCGCGAGGATTTCCCCGACATCTCGATCCACGCGTTTACCGCCACCGCCACCCGTCAGGTGCGAGAGGACATCGCGAACCAGCTGGCCCTCCGCGAGCCAGAGGTCCTGATCGGCGCGTTCGACCGCCCAAATCTCAACTACCGGGTCCTGGTGCGCGCCGGTGTCAAAGATCAGATTCGTCGTATCGTGGACCGCCACCCCAACGAGGCCGGCATCATCTATTGCGTGTCGCGGAAGGAAGTCGAGAGCCTGGCGAGCTGGCTCGACGGACTGGGCCACCAGGCGTTGCCGTACCATGCCGGGCTCCCGGACGCGACGCGGCGCCGCAATCAGGAAGCGTTCCTGGACGAACGGGCCGATGTCATGGTGGCGACGGTCGCGTTCGGCATGGGGATCGATCGCTCGAACATCCGCTACGTCATCCATGCCGGCTCGCCACGGTCGGTTGAACACTATCAGCAGGAATCCGGGCGGGCCGGCCGGGACGGACTCGAGGCCGAGTGCGTCCTGCTCTACTCCGGCTCCGACTTTGTCCGCTGGCGCCAGATGCTGGACCAGAGCGGCGAACTGTCGGACACCTCCAAACGTCTCCTGCGTGACATGGAGCGCTACGCGGCCGGCACCCGGTGCCGCCACAGGGTCCTGGTCGAGTACTTCGGCCAGACATTCGACCGCGACGACTGTGCAGCGTGCGATTGGTGCCTCAAAGAACTGGAACGCGTGGGCGACCCGGTCACCCTGGCCCAGAAAATTCTGTCGACCGTGGTCCGTACCGGCCAGAGCTGGGGCATGGGTCACGTGATCGATGTATTGCGAGGACGCAGTACCGACCAGGTGACCGCTCGCCGCCACCACGAACTGACCACCTTCGGTCTGCTATCCGAGATGCCGATTGCCGAGCTGCGCGGATACGTCGACCAGCTGACCCAGCAGGACTTCCTGCTACGCACCGACGGACCGTATCCGGTGCTCCAGCTCACTGACGGCGGGGTGACCGCGCTCAAGGGCCAGTCCGAAGTGGCGTTGTATCGGCAGCCGAGACCGACGCCGGGGCAGCGACGGCAGCGGTCCGACGGCGATCCGGCCACCTGGGACGGCGTCGACCGCGGGCTATTCGAAGCCCTCCGCCAATGCCGGACGGAGGTGGCGCACGCGCGTGGCGTGCCGCCCTACGTCGTGTTCCACGACAACACGCTGCGCGACCTGGCGCGTCGTCGGCCCACCACACCGCACGAACTGCTGGACTGCTACGGGATCGGCGCGCGAAAGGCGGAAGACCTCGGACCGATCATCCTGGACGTCATCCGTGACTACCGGGGGGAACCGGATACCGCGGATCCAGACGACCTCGACCCGTCGAGCGAGCCGTCGTAGCAAGCCCCTTCAGGGGGCGCTGTCACGTCGCTCAGTATCCCCGGAGCAACCAGGCCTCGTCGGTGGGCGACACCGAGAACAATTCGCGTGGGTATCCACGGTAGCCGACGATCGCGGCGTAACGGCAGGAACGAAGGACCGGTGTCCCAGGCCGGAATCACGTAGCCGCATGTAGGCGGCGCACGGCAGGGCCGCCACCAGCCCCAATTGGCACCACGCCAACGCCAAGTCGGCCCCCGCACGCCTGGCGAGCCAGGCGCCGACCAGACTCCCGCCGCCGATCCCGGTCAGAAACACCGCGAGAATGAGCGAGAAGTTGTAGACGGTGGCGCCGAACAACAGAGACAGCTGCCGGGTCCAGACCACCTCGGCTCCGAGAGAGGCGAACCCCGATGACGAGTCTGAGGATGTGGAACCAGACCAGCTCATAGATCAGCGCCGCACAACCGCTCCCCAGGAAGAGCAGCAACAGGGCGGCTGTCGACCACCGGGACCAGCGTCGCTTCGTCGCGTCAGGACGTGTCACGTCTGCCATCAGGGACGCCACCCACGGCGGCACTGCTTACGCGGCCTCCCACCCAACCGTCCACACCCTGATCAGACGTCGTTCGCGACTGGGAACAGGATGTAGTTGACGAG
>CALBET010000133.1 GCA_937888665.1 uncultured Acidobacteriota bacterium | reverse complement strand
TTGAACCGCTCGTCGACCCCTAACGCGTATTCATCCGGGAACCCGATCGCGAACTGCGAGGGCGGCTCGTTGAGCACGTTCGGGAACATGAAACGACCGGTGGCCGCGAGACAACCGGCGTTGGCAGCGGTAAACGCGCCCCACGCCAGCCCCATCCACCCACGACGTCCCATGAGGGGCGACGCATCATCATCAACCGGGGCCTTCGTCGCCGTGCGCGCCGCGGGGCGCACGGCGGGGCTCGTCGTACGGCCCGCCAGCTTCGCGTCGGCCGTCTCCGCTGCCGCCGCGGGCTTGGCCGCCGCGGGCTTGGCCGCCGCAGGCTTGGCCGCCGGTGTCGGGGCCGCCTGCACAGCCGCAGCGGGTGCCAGCGGTGGTTCCGGATCGGGGGTCTTCGGTTCGTCAGCCATTCTGCAGTCTCATCGTCTACACGGTCGTCGCCACACGCTCAGCCGGGCGACACCCGCAACACCAGTGTGTCCAGCGTCAGCCTACTGCCTCTCGGCGACATTGCGACCAGACGGCGCACCCTCAAGCGCCTCCAGCGTCTGCATCGCCTCCTGCCGCACCTTCATACTTTCGTCCGCCCCGGCGAGCGCCTCGACGGGCGACCGCAAATCGCCGGCCACGCTGGCCGCCCCGAGCGCCGCCACGGCGCGCAAACCGCTGATGATGACATCGGTCGTCGGATCCTGCAACGTGGCAGATGCGGTCACCTGGCGACTGACGTACTCGCGGTCCAGCATCCGACGCAACACCGTCAGGCCGCGGTCGTCGCCGTGACGCGCCAACGCCACTGCCGCATTCCACTGCACATCGGGGACCGGGTCATCGAGCGCGGCGCGGAGCGTCGTGTGCGTTCCGTCGTCAGGCAACCCGCCCAATGCGTACACGACCATCTTCCGCACACCGGCGTCCGCCGACTGGTACAGTTCAACGAGGCGCCCAACGGCAGCACCGTCTCCCAAAGCCCCCAGGGCCCAGATCACGCTGATCACCGTCTCGCTATCCGGGTCATCGAGCGCGTCGGTCAGCGTGGCGACAGCCTCCGACGGCGCCGGGTCCAGCCGGCCGATCGCCAGGGCCAGATACCGGCGGATACGCGGATCGTCGTCGTCCGAGTCCACGAACGCCTGCACCAACGCCGGAGCCAAGTCAGGAAATCTCGCCTGAACGTCCGGATCGCCCATCAGACGCGAGAGCTCATAGGCCGCAGGCCACCGGCGATCCCGGCCGCCCATCCGGACGTCGTTCAGATACTCTTCCGGCGACCGTTCATCAGCCACCATCATCCGAAATCCGCCGTAGATCGCCACGACGACCGCGACCACCGTGAGGGGGATCAGGAAAAACTGGACCGCCAGCGAGGGTGCCGCCGCAACCGGGCTGAGGGGGCGCGCAGGCTCGCGCTCGCCAAGTTTCTGCATCAGAACGTGTGGAAAATCGGGAACACCGTCAACCCCGTGCATGCACCGCTTGTGCATTCCGGCACAAGCCATTGCACCGAGAGGCAGCCATGTGACGGGCGGATATTACTATGCATGCCGCACTCGGTCAATATTGACGAGGCCCGGTCCCGAGGCCCCCTATTTCACAGCTCTAAATACGCGGCAACGTCACGTCACGCTGCGCCTGATACTTGCCTTGTTTGTCTCGATAGGACGTCTCACACGGCTCGTCGCTCTGGAAGAACAGCACCTGCGCAATCCCTTCGTTCGCGTAGATTTTTGCCGGCAGCGGCGTGGTGTTGGAGATTTCCAGCGTCGCCGTCCCCTCCCACTCCGGCTCGAACGGGGTCACGTTGACGATGATCCCGCACCGAGCGTAGGTCGACTTGCCCAGACACACGGTCATCACATCCCGGGGAATCCGGAAATATTCCACGGTCCGAGCCAGGGCGAACGAATTCGGCGGCACGATGCAGACATCCGCCTGGAGATCGACGAACGAGCGCGGATCGAACGCTTTCGGGTCGATGACGGTCGAGTTGATATTGGTGAAGACCTTGAATTCGTCGGCCACGCGGATGTCGTACCCGTACGACGACAACCCGAACGACACCACGTCGGTCCGCACTTGACTCTCGACGAACGGGTCGATCATGCCACCCCGAGCCATCTCTTTGATCCACCGGTCCGACTTGATACTCATGATTCAACCTGCCGTCCAGTCTCGGCGTCCGACTAGACGAACTCGAGACCGCGAAAGAAATAGCCCAGCTCGAACGCGGCCGTCTCGGGGGCGTCGGAACCATGCGTGGCGTTTCGTTCGATCGAGCTGCCAAACTCGCGTCGCAGCGTCCCCTCGTCGGCCTTCGCCGG
>CALBET010000132.1 GCA_937888665.1 uncultured Acidobacteriota bacterium | reverse complement strand
TATGTCGCCGTCGGCAATCCCTTCGGCGACAGCACCCTGCGTGAAGGGCTCAACCTGTTCTCCGACTCGGTCGTCGCCTTGTCACTCGATACGGGTCAGCTCCAGTGGTATTACCAGCTGGTGCACCACGACGTCTGGGACTACGACAATGGTTCGCAGCCGATTCTGTTCGACATGGAGGTCGACGGCCGACCGGTCAAAGCGCTGGCCCAGGCCAACAAGAACGGCTGGATGTATATCTTGAACCGGGAGACCGGGGACCCGGTCCACCCGATTATCGAGACCCCGGTGTCGACCGAGACCGACCGCGAGGGCGAGGTGCCGTACCCGACCCAGCCGATTCCGCACAAAGCGAACGGCGAGGTCATGGAGCCGGTCTCGCCGGTCTTCCCCACCGACATCCCCCCCGACCACGCGGCCGGCAAGAATCTCGTGCCTCAATACACGCCGCTGGGACAGGACCAGATATTCGCCCCCGGCATGGGTGGCGGCGCCAGCTACGGGCCTATTGCCTTCAGTCCGGACACCGGGCTGCTGTATGTCAACGCCATCGACCAGCCGTTCAACTCGGGGCGCGGCCCCATGGGGTATTTTTCGGCCTATGACCCGACGACCGGCGAACTCGTCTGGCGCAAAATTTTCGAAGGCTACGGACAGGCCGGCGCCGTCGTCACCAAGGGCGGCGTGGTCTTCGTTGGCACCGGCAGCAACACCGCCGGATACTTCTTTGCGTATGACGCCAGGACCGGCGAGGAACTGTGGCGCTACAACACCGGCTCCGGCATCTTCGCCTCGCCGGCGGTCTACATGGTGGACGGTCAGGAGTTCGTGACGGTGGCCTCTGGCGGAGGGTCTCGGGGACGTCGCGGCGGCGACCTCATCCTCAGTTTCGCGCTGCCGAAGCCGTAGCAGCCGGCCGTGACGCCCGCGTAGCACCGAGAAGCGGCGATTGTTCTATACTGCCGGTGGAGACGTTCCCATGGCCTCGGACTCAAGCGCCTCGTTCACGAGCGGCCCAGCCCACCTCCGTCGGCGTCGCTCGCCCGACGGGGTCTCCAGGCGCCGCACCCTGGACGGCTTCACCGAGGCCGTGGCACGGACGCACGGAGTCGGCTTGGTCGACGTGGACGCCTTCACCACGCTGGTCGTACAAACCCGCAACACGGTGTACCGGATCACGATCCTCACGCCGCACGCGCGTGACGTCCTCGTTCAGGGCGGCGCGTTCTTTCCGGAACGCACCCGCGCCTGTCTGGCCGGGTCGAGTTTCGGAGGCAGCTGTTTGAAGCTCGGCTGGGTGGGTGTGGGCCTGCATCTGGAGTTCCATGCGGGGGACCAGTGGGTCATCACGTCCCAGGTCCGCACGATCGAAGTCGAGACGTCCGCAACCAGGCGACCGTCTTAGGACTCTGACCAGCCGGGCTGATCGCCCCGCAGTTCATCGCCGTTGCGCCTTTTTCCGCTCCGTTGTCGCATTGCGAGAACACGGGTGAGAAAGTGCGGCTCATGCCCCGAGCCCGCAGCACGCGTGAAAGAGGAGCGAGGCATGAGACGACTCAACGAAAACCGGCACGGGGGAAAACGATTCCGGCCCTGGCTGGTGCGCGCCGTTCTGGGGACGGTCGCGTTCGGTCTCCTGGGTGCCTGGCCGGCCGAGGCCCAGCCGGTGCGCGGGGCCTGGGAAGTGAAGGCCCTGCTTGGTTGTGCACCGTCGCGAAGCGTTTCCCGGAGCCAGTAGGCCGTTTTTCACGTCCAACAACCTGACTGGGAGCGGTGGCGTCGGCACCCGTATTCGGACCGGCGATCGGTTCGTCGTGGGTCCTGAATTCCGGGTCGGCTTCGAGCCCGTGTTTCGGGCCACCGTGTCCATCGGACGTGCGTCTCGAAGATGACCCGGGAAGACCGGGACACTCCGGTCTGCGTGGGCTCGTAGTACGTCATCGGTTCGTCCCGCCCTGAAGCGCCGGGGCTACCGAGTGAGCACCTCAGAGCCGCTCACCGGGCCTAGACAGCTCGTCCCTGTGTAGTCGATCTGAATCTGGTCCCCCACCAGCCGCGCGGTACCGCTCAGCGTGAATGGGCATTGCACACCGCTGGCGGTGGCCAGGCCGTCAGCGTCGACGGTCAGTAGGCCGTCCACATACGTGCCGATCGCCGTGCCGGTCAGCACGATGCCGTCCGCACAGGTCGCACTGAAGGTACCGGTGTACACGTCTCCGTCCTGCTCGTCAAAGGTCACCTCCAGCTCTGTGCAGGACTCTGCCGACGGGAGGCCGGTGGCGCTCGTCGTCGCAGTACTGAGGTTCCAGGTACCGAGCAGCACCGGCGAGATGGTGACTCCGGACGGCGCCAGTCCGGACGGTGCCAGGAGGGTGCGGCCGCTCTCGCTCGTGAACTCGCAGCCGACCATCAGGATTGTCAGCGCGCCGATCACGGTCGTCGTTCCTAGTCGTCGTCGCCGTCGTCGCGGTCGTTCTTGCATGCGCGTCTCCGTTCAGCCGCAGGTCGGGTCGAATGCTGCCGGCACTGCTGGTTCCATACCCCTGATCACGTCCTATGGACGAGGCCTCGATGCCTCGCCGTGACACGTCGTGGTGCGCCACGTAGGGTATCGGCCCGGACACCGAGGGAGATAAGGGATGCAACAGGCATGCCGTCGAGCGACGGGTGGGAGACACGGTGCAGGCCGTGTTCGATGACGAGGCGCCTGCCTGGGGTGTCACCCGGACACCCGAGTGGGATGAGTCTACACAGCGGGCTTGACCTCTACATGCCCAATCCGGGCGACGTCATCCGGGCGATTGACGCCGCGACCGGCGACCGGCGCAGGCGAGGGTCAGCGGACCATGATGGGACGCGAGGGGGTGCTCCGCACACGATGCCGGCGGCGCGTCACCTTGACCTCTATCTTCTCGGGTGGGATCAAGCCGATCGGACGGGCATAGGTCACGAGATACTGATGGCTGATCTCGTTGGCGATGCGCGCCATCATCTTCGGCACTGCCGACGTGGCCCCTAACTCCTCACGGCCACCGCCGGTCACCTTCGGCAGCTGTTCCAGCAGCGACGCTCGATCCCGGTCCCCGGCGTTCTGTAGCAGCAAGCCCCGGGAGGCGGTCGACACATCGGGGATGTCCGCGAACTCCGGGGCCGCGACGGCGGCGCGCAGCACCAGCGTGTGTACCGCGACCTTGGTCTCGCGCAGCACCTCAAGCACGGCTCTGAAGTCCAGTCCCTGGGCGCCGCGTGCGGAAATCACCGCATTGGCGCCATCCCTTCCGTTCCTCACCCGAGACGGTTGCGCGTTCGCCTCCTCTGAGGTGAGCAGCACGATAATGGGACGGATCGCGCCGCGGCGGTCCAGGTCGGCTGCCGTCTGGGCGACCGCGTTCGTCAGATACGCACTCGTCTCTGAGAACGGCGTGTACTGGGAGGCCGCCTCCCGGATACGGTCCTTGTTTGGGGTGAAGTCGACGACTGTCGCCAGCTGATCACCGAAGGTGAGCAAGGCGATCTGCTGGCCATCCGGGAGACCGTCGATCAGGGCGACGAGACCGTTACGAATGTGAGAGAGATTCTCGGCGAAGCCCCGACTGTCGTCCACCAGAATGGCGACCTGCATCGGTATATCGGCCCGCTCCACGCGCAGTACTTCTCGCCGCTGCTTGTCCTCTTCGACGACGAACTCGTCGACCAACGGGACGAGCTTCTCGTCGGCACCCTCGCCG
>CALBET010000131.1 GCA_937888665.1 uncultured Acidobacteriota bacterium | reverse complement strand
ACTCGTCGGTCATTGCATCTCCAATGAAATAAGCGGAGCCACGGAGCGGATCCGTCCCATTCAGGATCAGGTCGAGGTGCTAAATGCTTCCCACGCTTTTCTTAAATTGGCTAGTTTTCTAGAAAGTCCGCCCTTCCGAGCGCCGGAAGGAAACGGGCGCGGAGAAGGCTTCGCGGCCATCGAAAAAGGGACGTACCACTGTTCTGCTGACGCGTCACCGGCGTTCGCGTTCATCGCATTGACGAACTCTCCGTGCGTTCCTTTGCCGCGCTTGCCGCGCGACGTGAGCTCTGGCTTGTAGCGGTCGCGGATGCCATTCAGCGCTGCCAGCAGCTCAGCCGTAACCTCCTCATGAGCCTCGGTGTTGTCCACCGCGTCATCACCGATCTGCTTCAATGCGTCGCCGACCTCCTTCTGGAACGCGGCGTGATCGTAGTTGTGCATGGGCAAGCCGACGAAAGGAGGGGTAGAGCCGTCACTCTTGATCAGATAGTGCAGGAAGGTCATCTCGAACAACGGCAGCGCGATCATATTCTTGAGGTCGTTCACGCACCACTCGGTATTCTTGATCACCTCATCGCGAATTTTATCGTTAGCGGTGATCTCGCCAGTCACAGAGGCTACCGGCAACACGTGATGGGCCTCCGGGGAACGCTCGACTACAAGAAGAGTGCGATGCCGCTGGGGGTACTTTCCCCAGCTCTCGGTTCCCTTCATGACGTCCTTGTACTTGTTGCCGCACGGGCACGTCTCCATTCGCAGAGAACAGAACAGCCCCTTTTCGGCTCCTGCAGTGTGTCCGGCGGCCATTGACTGCTCCCGAGTTAGATGACTTGCCCCGCGTTACGACAACAACATCGTGACAACGGTCAGGCCCACGCGCCAAGCAGCGTGGCGCTCCGCTGCTCCGTGTCGGCACCGGCCAGCAACGCCACCTGGCGCGCCGGAGCGTAGCGCTGGTGGAACGCCTGCAGAGCCATGCAAATCTGGACGACCCCCGCAGCCGCTCCAGTTTCGCCCACGGAAATCACCGGATTCCAGACCACCGGAGCCTGGAAGTATGGATGATTCTCAACCAACCGACTCAGCGCGCAGCCCCATTCTTGAGCACGGTAGGTCTCTCCATTCTGGTCAACGACAACCCAGGGTGGGGCCTCTCGTGACCAGTCGGCGAGCGGCGCGGTGCGGACCAGCACCCGGGCCAGAGCCTCCCCTTGGCTCGTCTTCCCGGTCAGGTGAGAATTCTCCTCTCGATCGAGGACGGTCGACTGCAGAACAGCCATGATCTCTGCTCCGCGCGATTGTGCGCCAGAAACGGTTTCCATCAGAAGGAAGCCGCCTGCCTCTCCCGGTGCCAGTCCAGCGGACGCGGTGGCTGACTTGAGCCGCGCGCGCTGCTCAAGCCACCGGAGTGACGAGGCGTCGATCCACGAATCGACTCCACCGACCACCGCCAGTTCCACCGCCCCTGCACTCAAATCCCTCGAAGCCGCGTCGATCAACTCGGCCACGCCGGTGTTGCCGGTCATCGAGAACGCGCGCAAGTCGACGGGTTGCTCCCAACCGGCGAGCACCGACGCTCGCTCGACCAGCGACTTCGCCCCTTGCCGCACGTCGACGGGTTCGAGACGGGCCCCCTGAATCTCCTCCCACCGGGTGATCTCCTGACGACGCAAATCTTCATCCGCAATCAGTTCGAAACCAGTGTGCTGACGATCCGGATGAGGTAGGGACAGATAGAAGCCAGTTCGAGCTGCTTTCCAGGGAGCGTCGGATTGTGTCTGAAGGCCTTCGAAGGCCGCATGCAAGAGCCTCAACACTCGGGCGTCGCCTTCGAATCCGTGTGTGATAAGAGGCGCCGCGTGAACCGTTGCACCACCGAAGTCGTCGAGAGTTCCCACGACGAAGGTATCGATAGTCGTCGGGCGCACGATTCCGGCGCGCAGGGCCGCGCACGCGGTGACGGCATCTAGTCCAAGGGAACAGACCAGGCTGAAGCCTGTGAACGCGATGGATTGGTTCCCGCTCGATCTCATCTTGATCCCTGCTCAGGTGCCAGGAGTTGGTACGTTAGGGCCACGGCGGAGGCAGTGTCAAGGGCAGCGCATAGGGGCATGCGGCCAGTCCGGCGTCGCTCCCTGGGATACCGCTCAGTCGTTTGACACATCATCCAGCCCGCCGGCAAGGGACGGGCGACAAGCGGCGCCTCACGCAACTCAACTGGGCAGAGGGCGTCTGCCCAGCCGTTCCCCTTTTGGGTAGCGCTAGCCCTGAATCCGTCCACCAAAGTACCACCCCCCGTTGGCGAACGTGCTCGATTGAGCAGCGAGCCAGCTCTCGATCTTGTCCAGGAAACGCAGTTGCTGGTGCACCCGAAGCTCGACTTCAAACGGCACGTCAAGGCCATAGCGGACCACGAGTTCGTCGTAGGCTGCAGTCCGGAGTTCGTAGGGACTGGTCTCGCATCGCAAGGACTCGAGCAGCCCTGACGGGCCATACGGCTGGCCCATCCGCCAGCGGTGCTCGCGGCTGAAGCGGTGCTTGTGCGCCTCCAGCCAGGCACGCCAGCCCGCCCCGTCGCGAAGCGGGCCGTGTTCCCAGTTGCCATGAGGCTCTCCGTCGCCGCGGGTCGGCAGCGTGCCATCGCGTTCGTAGGCGGCGCGTTCGTCATCGGACAGTTCGTCGGGGTCAAACTCGTCGGGGACGAAGACCTCGGCGAAAAGCCCTGCCCCCGTGATGGTGTTGAGCGCCACAGCGGCCGGTTCCGACAGGTTGTCGTCATCCAGGAGGTTCAATAGCGGCGCCACCGCGGTCAGGTCGCCGAGCTGGCCAAGCGCGAAGACCGCAGCCTCGTCCCCGTCTTGCGCCTTGAGCACATCAAGCAACACACGCACGGCGCGAGAACTGCCAGCTATCCCAAGCACTCGTCGTGCCCACGACTGAGTCTGAGCGGCAACCATCGCCTGCTCAAGCGGCGCGTCGTCGCCGAGGCGCAACAAGGCGATCGCCGCCGCCTCACAGACCCGATCATCGTCGCTGTCAAGCAGCGGCTGGAGCGAAGGCAGAGACCCACGGCCACCGACGCGGCCCAGCGCCCAGGCCAGGTCGGCAACGCCGAACGATGGCTGCGCGGCCAGCTTGCTCTTGAGAAGCTCTTCCGATGGAAATCGGCGAGATCCGATGACCCGTGCCAGGACCGCTGTGAGCTGCGGCTGATCGCCTTGAAACAGGTGCAGTAAGTCATCCCGCCATGTCGCCGGTGTTTCGTGGCACAGGGCCTGTGCTGCCGCCCGAACCGATTCCTCGTCGGCCGGGTCCAATGCGCCTAGTACCGAAAACGCGTCGTCCTTTCGGTCTTGTCGGCAGAACACTCGGAGGGCCGCCTGCATTTCGCCGGCGTCGCCATTGGCCGCCTGCTGCCGGCAGACGTCCAGTGCGAGTTCGCCGCCCACCACCAGCGCGTCGATGTGCGCCTCGAACCGTTCTTCCCAGTCTGCAAGATCCGGCCAATTTATTTCGGGGTCATGCAGGTACGCCAGTCTGAGGTCATAGAGAGACGAGGCTTCCTCCAGATGCTCCCGATAGAGCTCAACGTTGAATTGACGGACCGATGTCGCCATGCCTTCAGTTCGTGGATGCGACCTCGATGGCGGCGACGTCGTGCGGCCCGCCTGCGGCCAATGTGTAGGCACGCCAGAGTAAGATTAGCTGCTGGTCGTCTGTGTTCACGATCAGCGTGTCGAGATTCGTTGGCAATTCGGTGTCCGGCTGGTTACGGAGGGCGACTCGGCATTGCGGCGGGGAAACACCCGGTAGGCGAAACGCCAGTCGAGGCGCCAGTGTTGTGTTGAGCACGACGACCTCTTCGTTCCCTTGCAGGTATCCGGGCGCGACAAGACCGGGCGGGGCCGCATTGAAGAACCGTCGGTCAAAGTCTTCCGGCAACATCGGCTTGCGACCCTTGTTCCACCGTTCGTCGTAGGTGCCTGAAAAACCGGCCCGAGGGTGCCAGTTCGGCGACGTGAAGCCAAAGCCGCATGGTGGCACGACGGCGCCGTATTCACCGATCAACTGACTCGGGTCCTCGATGCTTGGCAGCCTGAGGCGATCGCCGTTTTTCGTGAGAGGTTTTCCGAAGCCGGTACCAACAGGATTACGCGGTTCGAGCTGCGTCAGTTCCGGGGTCGAATGCGGCTCGTCGAGACCGCCGAACGCGTTTTCCCACATCAGCGGAGTCGGTCGTAGCGCCGCGACTCTCGATTTCGAGACACCGCCGTCTGTCAATACCCAGAAACGCTCGCCAAACACCCTGGCGACCTTCTGAACCGGCCCCACCCTGAGACCCACATCGACCTGTGTCGCGCCCACTTGAGGCGGCTGCGCATGACCGATCAGGACAACG
>CALBET010000130.1 GCA_937888665.1 uncultured Acidobacteriota bacterium | reverse complement strand
GTCAACGGCAGCTCGTTTTCGGCCGGCATTGCTGCCCTGACCGTCCACGACGCGATGGCGCTTTTTTCTGTGGCGCTCGGCGTTCACGGACTGTTCGTGCAGGCGTTTGCCGGAACGGGACAGAGCTTCCACCCGTTTGTTCACGAGCACAAAGCACACAGCGGTCAGCTGCGTGTCGCCAAAATCATGGCCGGCCTTACCCGGGGCAGCTCCCTCTGTGAAGAGACCACTGGCGCGCCCGTGGCGCCGGCCCAGTTGGTGCAGGATCGCTATGGCCTGCGGTGCCTGCCGCAGTATCTAGGCCCGGTGCTCGAGACGTTGTGGGAGGCGCGGCGGTGGACTGAGCGAGAGCTGAACTCCGCTACCGATAATCCACTGATCGACAGCGAAAACGGCCGCATCTACTACTGTGGCAACTTCCTCGCCGAATACGTCGCGATCGCCTTGGACCGTATTCGCCACGTGCTCGCACTCACGGGTAAACATCTCGACGTGCAGTCCGGCTGGCTGATGCATCCCGCCTTCAGCCGCGGTCTACCTGAGTCGCTGGTCGGCAACCCCGACCGACCGGTCAATATGGGGCTCAAGGCCTTGCAGCTGACCAGTAACTCCATTGTGCCTCTGCTCGAGTTCTACGGACAGCCGCTGGCAGACCGTTTTGTGACTCACGCCGAGCAATTCAACCAGAACGTCAACAGCCAGAGCTTTGGCTCTGCGCTTCTTGCGCGCAGGTCCCTCGAGCTCTTTCGGCATCTGCTCGCGGCGTCCGCGATCTTCGCTGTGCAAGGCGTCGACTTGCGGGCGCAGAGGGCGGCGTCCAAGGCCACCCCAGGGGCGATGCTGTCGGAAACGACACGACCCATGTATGACGCGATCCGAGCCGTGGGCGGACGCGACGGGCACGCGGGTCGACCATTCGTCTTCAATGACGACGACCGTCCGCTGGATCTCAGCCTGGATGCCATCGCCGCCGATCTGGAGGACGATGAGGGAGCCCTCATGCAAGCGGTCCGGACGCTCCGGACTGAGCTCGAAGCGGAGCCCGGCGGGTGAATGTCAGCCACCACGTCGTCCGCTATGCCGCTGTCACCCCGGACCAACCTGCCCTGATCTTCGAGGGTCGGACCATCACCTACCAGGCCCTCGCGCGGGATGCCAGTCACGTCGCGGCATGGCTTCGGGCTCAAGGCGTCGGTCCCCAAGATCGCGTCGCGTTGTTGCTGCCCAATTGTCCGGAGTTCGTTATTGGCTACTTGGCCACCCTCTACGTGGGAGCGACCGTCGTCTCGCTCAATGGAGCATCGAAGGCCCGCGCGCTGCGCCACATGCTTGATGACTGCCGCCCGAGCATTGTGTTCGTGACCCCTGGGAGCGCCACGGAGGTGCCCTGGTCACACCTCGCCAACGCTCCCACCGCGGTGGTCGTTGATGGGGCCTGGCCGTCGGCCGTACCGATGGGCCAGCTGCTCGAAGCGCAGGGCGCTGGAATCGGCCCCATTGATGTCGAGCCCGACCACCCTGCGGCGATCCTGTATTCATCAGGCACCACCGGCTTTCCGAAGGGCGTGGTCCTCAGCCACCGCAACGTGGAATTCAATTCCAAAGCGAAGCGCCGCTATCTCGGGCTTCGCTCATACGACCGCCTCATGCTCTTCGTGCCGCTGTTTCACGTGTTCGGGCAGAACGCGATCTTGAACGCCGGGTTGTACTCTGGAGCGACCATTGTCCTGTGTCGTCGGTTTCACCCCGACGACACCCTGGCTGATGTCGCGAGGTCTGCGGTGACCGTCTTTTTTGGTCTGCCCACCGTCTACGCCATATTGCTCAGCAGGATCCAGGTAGAGCGCCTCGGGTCCGTGCGGATGTGGTTTTCAGCGGCGGCGACGCTCCCTGAGGACCTTGCGCGTCGATGGCACAAGAGCACCGGGCTCGCGATTCAAGAAGGGTATGGCTTGACAGAGACCTCACCCTTCACTTGCTTCAATCACCTGCACGAGCATCGGCTGGGATCCGTGGGCACGCCGATTGAGGGCGTTGAGATCAAGGTCGTCGATGTCTCGCTTGGCACGGACCTCAGTCGCCACGAATCCGGTGAGGTCTGCGTTCGGGGGCCGAACGTCATGAGTGGCTACTGGCACGGACCCGATGAGACCGATCAGGCCGTCGTAGATGGCTGGTTTCGAACCGGCGACATCGGCTATCTCGACGACGACGGCTACCTGTTCCTGGTCGACCGGCTCAAGGACATGGTCGACGTGGCTGGCCTGAAAGTGTGGCCGTCGGAGGTCGAGCAGGTTCTCAACGAGCATCCAGCGGTCCACCTCGCCGCCGTCTTTCGCCGTCCAGACCCCGATACTGGAGAGCGGGTATCCTCGTGCGTCGTGCTCCAATCAGGGGCTTCGGTCACGAAACACGACCTATTGACGTGGTGTCGACAGAACCTCGCGCGCTACAAAGTGCCGGTGGAGCTGCGGTTCGTGAATGAGCTACCGATGAGTCCGTCGGGGAAGATTCTACGACGTGTACTGAGCGCCCCTGCTGAGGAGGCTGAGTGGGGATCAGGCCCGCTACCTGAAGGACGCGCAGCGCCACAGGGCTTGAGCCCCAGGCCAGTGGACGGGTGAGCACAGGAAGGAGCGACCACCGCCGCGGTGCCCGAGAACCCACCAACCGGCGCGACCACCAAGCTCGTGCGCGCGGCCGGTTGACTACCTGGCCGACGCCGGCATCCTGGCCGCACCGCCTCCTGCTCCGGGCCCCCGCCCTTATAGTCACCGTGCCCGAGGACGCCCAGCGGACAGTCGCCTGGCCGGAGTGAACACTCCGAGGTCCTCGTGACACAGGTGGAGCGCCGACTAGCGGATCCTCGTCCTGAGCTTTTTGATCTGTGCGTTGGCCTTTCCCTTGCGCGCCGAGGCCACCTTGGCAGCAGCCGTGGCCAGCTTGGCATCAACCGTGGCCAGCTTCAACTCAACCCGCTGGGCGCCGAGCGTCATCTGCTGGTCGATTGTCTTGCGGAGCGCGGGATCCATGGCCGTCAGTATCCGCCTGTCAATGTATTGGGCTGTGATCGACATACCTTTTCCTCCTCTGCGAGTGTGCGTGGGCTCGTGTGGAGCTAACTAGTTCACCAGGGGCTGACTTTACGCTAGGTTGCGTTCCCAGGTCAACAGTTAGGCCATAGTATTCGTGAGGGGAGAGACGGTGGTCGATGGGGAAGATGCGACGGGTACACATGTCATCGGCGGCGCGGGACCGCGCGATGTGCCAACACGCGAGGCGGCGGCACCGCGAACCCGCATCGTCGAGCCGCGTACGACGACAGCTCCGCGGTCGGGTGAATCAGTCCGAGATGGACCGCGCCAAAAAAACCGACCGGCGCGCTGACTACCGAGGAACGGGAGGAACTCTGCACCCTGCACCGCGAGGGTCAGCTGGAGGTGGCGTGCCGGGCCGGCTTCCGGCAGGCGCCGCTGCCCGCCGCAGTCTGGCGACCCGCGGAGGGCCCAGGGGGGACGCCAGCCCGTTTGAGCTGCTCGTAGGTGCGCGGGGTGCCGCAGCTCCCCCGACTGCGGTATGGATAGCCCGGATGCGCACCCGCAACTTGGCCGCGTCAAACACAGACGCGAATCGTGGACTTCAGGCCATCGCGACGATGACCTCACGCGCTCCCGTGAAGGGCTGCCTGCCGTGCATCGACAGGAGGTTGTCGACGATTGCGACATCGCCGCGCTGCCAGTCCACGACGGTCGTGTGTCGCCGGGTTACCTCGCGAATCACGCTGAGACTATTGACGGGAATCGGTTCCCCGTCGCCGAACGTGACCCACTGCGGCAGCTCCTCTTCGCGCCCCTCGTAGGCGGCTGACAGCGCCTCCGATACGTCATCGGGAAGGCTACTCGGGTGAAACTGCTCCGCTTGGTTGAACCAGACGCGCTCCTGAGTGACGGGGTGCTGAACCACGGCGGGACCAACGTGCGTCAGCCTCACGCCACCGTCGCTCAGCCACTGCAACTCGACCCTCGACGCGTCGCACACCCTGGCTACCTCGCCGCGGTCTTCGGTTTCGAAGGTGGCCTGCCAGCTTCGGCCGAGCCCGATCCCGCTGTGAAGGTTGCGGACGTAGCGGACCCCCCGGCGGTCGAAGGTATCGTGGAGCGAGTCGTCCATGCTCTCGAGGATGCTACGTCCATCCGCGAGAGTGGTCCCGCCTCCCGTGGTTGCCGGCTGTACGCAGCAAAAGTAGAGCCGACTCGGCCAGCGCGCCGAGTACGACAGCTCGTTGTGCAGGGAGATGTGCTGGGTGCTCGGGTACTCGGTCGAGGTGTACAACCCGTCCTGGAGGGTAATACGGGGTGAGTTGCCACCTCGGTACGTCGTACGCTCGACACCGAGTCCATCGAGCAGCTCTGCGAACGTATCCGCGTGGTTGACACCGAAGCCGCGGAAGACCAAGGCGCCAGTTTCCGACAGCCGGCGATTAAACCCATCGGCGTCTTCGCGCAACCAACGTGCGAGTTGTTCAGGGTTCGCAGGTGTAATTTCGGCAGGCTTGATGATCGCCGGACGGCTTGGTCGCCCTTGGGGCTCTTGGACAGGCTTCCACACGTCAGTGGTATTCTATCTCACAGAGTTTCCTCGTAACAATTGCTCAGGCATTGAGGCCCCTATTTGTCAAGACGCCCGCTGGGCTGAGGTGTTGGCGCACGCGGAAGCCTGTCTTAGTCGCGCTTCTGCCAAAACACCGCCTCAGCGTCGATGTCGTGCGGGTCCACCTTCGTGCGGGTCGCTTCGAGGTAGTCGTGGACCGCCTGCTGGCACTCGACGAACGTGCGATAGTCGTCGACTATCGCATATCCCCCCACTGAGAGCTTGGGATACAACGCCTGGAGCGCATCGTAGGTAGAGTCGTACAGATCGCCGTCCAACCGGAGCAGGGCCAAACGCGTGATTGGTGCCGCTGGTAGAGTGTCGCGAAACCACCCCCGCAGGAACTGAACCTGCTCGTCCAGCAGACCATAGCGCGCGAAGTGTTCCCGCACGTCGGCATACGACGTCCCCTGCATGAGGCGATCAAGGATTACCTGGACATGCGCTGGCGGCGGACCCGTGCGGGCTTCGGCAAGTCCAGGCGAACTGAACGAACGTGCTGACACGCCTTCCTGATTAGGATGAGGAAATCCTTCAAAGGAGTCCGCGACCCAGACCGTGCGGTCGGTCACGCCATAGGCCTTCAAGAGACCGCGCATGAAGATGGTACTTCCACCCCGCCAGACGCCGGTTTCGATCAGGTCTCCCGGCGTCTGTGTCGCGAGGACATCTTCGAACAGAGCTTGGATGTTGTCCAATCGACGCATACCGATCATCGTGTGCGCCGTGCTCGGCCAATCACTGCCGTTCAGCCGGCTCTCAAGATCAAAATTCTTGTAAACCCCCTCGGATGCATCGACATCCCAGCCAAAGGGGATCCGGGGATCTTCGTAGATGAGGTTCAGCAAGCATCGCTTGAGCAGATCGAGGTAGAGTTCCGTCCCACTGTCAGGCATGGCGTCGCTCCTATAAATCGGAAATCCAAGGCGAGAGACACTCGTAGATCAGGTGGAGGACGTGCATGGCTGTCGCGCGAGCCAACCCCAGGTCGCGGCGATCCCCTCGGTGAGCGATGTCGTGGGCGTCCACGCGAACGCGTCCTGCACGCGCTCGACCAGCAACACATTGTGGCGTACCGCCCCGGCCGGAGCGGGCATGTGTCGTAGGCGCGGGCGCGTGCCTACCGCATCCTCGATCCGGCCGACGACGTCCAGCACGCTCGTGCCGACCCCCGATCCCGCGTTGAAGACCCCGCTCACCTCGGGCTGCCGCAGCATCGCCTCCAGCAGCCGGCACAGGTCGGCGACGTAGAGGTAGTCGCGCACCGCGCCGCCGTCTCCCCAGATCTCCGTCGTCTCCTCACGCCGCAGATCGTGAAGCAGCTTCGCAATCAGCCCCTGGCCCCCGTGGACTGACTGGTGCGGTCCGTAGGGATTGGCTGCCCGCACGATCTTGTAGAGCAAGCCGTTCGCGCGGCCGCGCGAGCGGATCAGTTCCTCGGCCGCCACCTTGGCCCAGGCATGGTCGCCCCGTGGTGCCAGCGCATCGTCCTCGGCGTGGGGCTCCTCCGAGTCCCTGTAGACCGTTCCACCACTCGAGCAGAACACGAAGGCTGTGTGGGGACCGCGCTCAATCCGCTCGAGGATGCGCGACAGGTCTGCGAGTTGCGCCACTTCGTCCTGGAGCGTCCCCAGGCGCGGATTGGTGCGAGACGCCAGGTGCACGATCGCGTCCACGCCGGGCAGGTCGAGCGCGTCTACATCTACGCTCCCATCGAGCGCCTCAAGCG
>CALBET010000129.1 GCA_937888665.1 uncultured Acidobacteriota bacterium | reverse complement strand
CCGTCTTTCTCCGGCGCGCGCTGTTCCAGGTGCATCTGTGGGTTGGTGTGCTGTCGGCGCTCTACCTGATTGTCGTCTCCCTCACCGGCGCGGCGCTGATGTTTCGCATTCATCTGCAGCGGGCCGTGCACCCGGATCTGTTTGTCGAGAGCGTTGGCGAGCTGGCCGATCCGGTGGACGTACTCGAGACCGTGCGCGACGCGTATCCGGGCGGACGGGTCTCAGGTGTCGACGCGCCGACCACGGTTCGGCCCACCTACCTCGCGTATGTCACCACCGGCGACCGATTTCAGACGATTCTCGCCGATCGGGTGTCTGGCGCGGTACTGGGGGAGCTACCCGACCATTCTCTCGTCCGCACGTTGCAGGATCTGCATTTTGACCTGCTGGCCGGGCGCACCGGCCGCATCGTGAACGGGGTCGGCGGGTTCTGCCTGCTCCTGCTGTGCCTGACCGGCCTCGTCGTCTGGTGGCCCGGTCGGTCGAACTGGCGACGCGGGTTCACGATTGACTGGACCCGTCCCTGGAAGCGGATCATCTGGGACGCGCACAGCGCCATCGGCATCTGGACGGTCGTGCTGACCGCCATCTGGGCTCTCAGCGGCATCTACTTCGCGTTTCCCACCGAGTTCCGGACCGCAGTCAACTGGGTGTCCCCGGTCACCGTCACACGGACGCCCTCATCGGTGGCCACCGGCGCGCCCGCGTTGAACTGGCCGGAGCTTATTGACCGGGCCCGCGGACACGAGCCGGACGCGTTCATTGCCAGGGTCGTGCCGCCGGCCACCGAGGAGTCGCCGTTTCAAGTGCAGTTTGCGGATCAGCGGCCAACGCCAGCCGGCAGCGCCGCGCTACGCCCGGTGTACCTGGACCAGTTCACGGGTGCCCGCCTCGCGGAGCCTCCGAGTGGGCGCCAGACGTTTGGCGACACGGTCATGGCGTGGGTCGCACCGCTGCATGTGGGTAACTTCGATGGCCTCGGGGTCAGGCTCGCGTGGTTCGTCACCGGACTGGCCCCGGCGTGGCTCGGTATCAGCGCCCTGGTCCTCTGGTGGACGCGCGTCGTCACGCCCCGGTGCGCCCGCTCTCCCATGCCAAAGCCTGTCGACCGAGCGCACGCGTGACGGCTTCGAGTGCCGCTCGCCACACGGCATTCGGGGTCACGTCGACTTCAAAGTGGTTCAAGACTCCCCCACACCCGCTGCCTGGACGATCCGAGCCACTCGGGCAAATGCCTGACTGGGATCTTCCGGTCTCCGCGCAGCCCGGATGCGATGCTCCTTCGACGCCGCTACCGCGATGCGATCCGGATTCCGGCCATGACGCTGCGACCCAGCGTCGGGAATCCGAAGGCTTCTTCGTAGTCGCGGTCCAACAGGTTCAGGACGCGAGCGGTGAACTCCACGCCCGTCCATACTTGCGCGCTACCACCGAGATTGACGACTGCATACCCCGGGTTGTCGAAGAATCCGCCGAACGTGCCGAATGACGGGTCCACGTCGAGGGTCGAGCTACGGGTGCCGATTGAGGTGAACGCCGAGTAGCGCGGCTGGGTGAACGACAACTCCACCGAACCCTGGTGCCGGGGACGACGCAGCAGCGCGTCACCAACCGTAAACCCGCTGGGGGCCTCGGACTCCGTCGAGTCCAGCGCGAGAATCTCCGTGTGGAGCCAGGTGTAGGTGACCCGGGCTTCGAACCCTTGGGGCGTGCGTCCGGTGGCGGCCACCTCGAGGCCACGGGCTTGAGAGTTCGACAGGTTGTCGGTTCTGAACTGGCTCGCGTTCTGAAAGGACTGACCGACCGAGACAATCAGGTCGTCGTAGCGGTTGAAGAACGCCGTGGCTTCGACCAGCACCCGCCCAGCGGCCACGGCCTGCTCGACGCCGAAGTCCACACTGCGCGTGCGCTCCGACTTGAGGGTCGGGTTATCGGTGAACGCGATTTCGAAGGCGCTTGGAGGACGGATACCGGTGCCCGCGCTGACACGCAGCCGCGTCCACTCCGGGGTGCTGTCGGCCGGGCGCAGATACCAGCCGAGGGAGACCTTCGGGTTCGCCGCGACTTCCGTGTCATCGGAAAACCCCGGGCGTCCGAAGCCGTCGCCCGGCACCGCTTCCCGGGTGATGCGGTCGCCACGCAGGCCGGCGGTGACCGACAGCCTCGATGTGGGATCGAAGCGGAGTTCGCCGAAGACACCCAGCATACGTCGATCGATGGGGATCTCCGCAAACGACGCGTCGGTGATGAACGTGCTGCCGGCCTGTTCATCCTGGACGTCGAAGCCGCCCGTGGCGACGATGCCCCGACGGAGGGTCGCGTCGGTGCGCGCGCGGAACGTCACCCGGTTGGCATCGGAGGTCGACGCACCGAACGGGCTGTCGAACATGCTGTCCGTGTTCGTATGGCTGAGTTCGATGTGCTGGTCGACTCGTGATCCGAGCCGCTGGTCGACGCCGACCGAGAACAGCCGGTTGTCGTTGGTACCCCGTGACACCGTGTCGATACCGGAATAAGTACCCCCCGGGTCGCTCCCCCAGGGCCCCGGAAAACCGCGCTCGTTCGTGCCATACCGGAAGACGGCGCGCATCGTGGTGCCACGCTCGCCCCGCCACCGGCCGTTCAGTGAGACATCGCGACGCACATAGTCGTCGTTGCGGACGGTCTCGCCGGCCCTGGATAGTTCTCCGTTTTGGCCGTCGGTGTCGAGCTGTTCGAACGAGGCGCCCCAACTGACCTGCCCCGTCGACCCGGCCGTATTCACGGAGACCCGCGACGTGCCGAAGGTGCCCCCCTCGACAACTCCCCCCACGCGGGCCGGACCACCCTGCTTCGTGACGATGTGCACCACGCCACCGATGGCGTCTGACCCGTAGACCGCGCTTTGTGGTCCTCGTACCACTTCGATGCGGTCGATGTCGCCAACTGGGAGGTGCGCGAAGTCATACGACCCGCCAAACCCGTTGATACGCACGCCGTCGATCATCACCAGTGTGAAGTCGGACTCGCCGCCGCGCGTAAACAGCGACGTCACACCGCCGCGTCCGCCGGTGGCGGTCACCCCAAGACCCGGGACGGAGAATCGCAGCGCGTCGGCCACGGTTTCGAATTGCCGGGCCGCGATGTCGTCCTCGGTCACCACCGTGACACTGTCGGTCACGCGTGAACGCGGCAGTTCACGTCCCGTGGCGGTCACGACGACTGACTCGCTGATCGCGCTGACGTGCAAGGCGATCGTCACGGTTTGGCTGGCGCCCGGCGCGAGTTCGACGGTGGTTGGCTCCGCCCGGAATCCTGGCATCACCACACCCAGTTCGTAGCGTCCGGCCGCGAGACCGGCAATCTCGAATCGTCCCTGCCGATCCGTGACCGCCGTGTCTCGGACGGCGCTCTGGTCCGTGATGAGCACCGTGGCGTCAGGAGCTGGCCGTCCGTCCGGGTCCACGACGGTTCCGGTCACGGACCCTGGCTGGGCCAGTGCTGGCCCGACCCCTAGCAGGATGGCGGCGAGTACGAACCATGCGAGTGTCTGCTTCATGAGTGTCGAGCCTCCGAGGGGTTCTCCGATGCCCGCTGGAGCGGCCGGGCCGCGCCCGGTCGAGGCATCGAAGTGGTGCACGTCTCCCATCCAGTCTAGACAAGAGTTGGTTCACTCGGTTCTGAAGAGTTTCTGAAGATTTCTTCACGTGCATGTCTGTGATTTCAGGTGGTTGACGCGTGCCCAGAACGCGTCCGGGTGCAGCGCGCGTGCGATGGCCTCGGTGGCGTCCGCCATACGCGGACCAGGTTGTACGAACTGGTTGCCGAGCCCATTCAACGCCGTAGCGTCGGCTTGGTCGCGACGCCTCGGTCGCCCCGGCGTCGCCGACGAACAGCAGCTCCGAGTCGATCCCGAGCGTCCACACCGTCACTGTCGACTGCACGCCGGGAAGACGCACGGTGCGCAGGCCGATCTCCGCGCCGCGCGCCTGCGCCAGCGGCGTGACGCGCTCGACCGGTTCGCCCCATCCCGACCACGGTGCTGGGGACGGCGAACAGCCAGACGCAGGCGAGGTCTATCATCCATCCGCGTCGATGCACCCGCGCGCGGGCGTAGCCCAGGATTGCCGACACGCCCGCCACGACGGTGGCCGCGAGGGTGGAGACGGTCAAGCTCGTGGCCATGGCGGGGAGCACGCCGGCCGCGTCGGCCAGGGTGATGGATCCGGACCAGGCGTCGCGCGCCAGGAGTCCCAGCGGCAACACCACGGTGACGGCGCCCACCGTGACGCGGAGGTGATGCCCAGCCATGG
>CALBET010000128.1 GCA_937888665.1 uncultured Acidobacteriota bacterium | reverse complement strand
GACGCCGCTGCGTGTCGAGTTGTGGCGGTCATCGGTGACGGACCAGAAGCCAGAGAAAAAAAGGTCCGCCGAGCATGGCGGTGATCACCCCGACCGGCAGTTCCATCGGCGACAGCAACGTCCTGGCCGCCACGTCGCACACGACCAGGAACGCGGCACCCAGACCGACCGCGGCCGGCAACACCAGCCGGTGATCGGCGCCGACCAGCAGCCGGACCAGATGGGGGACGATGATGCCGATGAAGCCGATCGGTCCACCGACGGCCACGGCCGCGCCGGTTGCGAGTGAGGCGCTGAGAAACGCGATCCGCTGGGTGCGGAGCACGTCGATGCCGCGCACGGCGGCACTGTCCGCGCCCATCGTCAGCAGGTTCAACGCACGCGGCAGCCGTGCGAAGGCGACGAACGCCAGACCCATGGGCCCGAGCGCCCACAGGATGGGACGGTAGCTGCCAACGTCCAGATTGCCCATGACCCAGCGCACGGACTGGAGGGTTTGCGCGGGGTCGGCCAGGTACTGGACGAACAGGATGATGGCGGAGAACAGTGAGTTGAGGGTCACCCCCGCCAGCAGCAGCACCAGCGTCGACAGCCCCTGTCGGCGCATGGTCGCCAGGAAGTAGACAATCGCCAGCGCGCCCAGGGCGCCGGCAAAACTGGCCGCCGGCACCGCGGCTGACCCCAGCAGCGTGAGCGGCACGCCGAGCGTGATGACGAGCATGGCGCCCAGCGAGGCGCCGGCCGAGACCCCAAGTGTGAAGGGGGTGGCCAGCGGATTCCGCAACAGCGCCTGCAACACGACGCCGGCCGCCGCCAGCGACCCGCCGACCAACGCCCCTGCCAGTGCGCGGGGTAGCCGGGCGATGAAGAAGATCTGGGCGTCGACGTTCTCTCCGAATGGGATGGTCGTGTCGAACACCTGACGAAGGCTGATCGTCGTCGGACCGACGAGCGGCGCGACGATGCACGCGGCCACCGCCAGCGCGCCGAATCCGGCCTGTACCAGCCAGATGCGCCGGCGTAGATCGCCAGCCGAGACGCGGCTCAGGGCTGGCAAGGTGGCGGTGGCTTCAGACATCCTCTTGGTATCGGGCTACAGCCGGGCCAGCGGCACCACCGTCAGGTGCCGAGTAAGCGCATGACGATGCACGTCGGCCTCGACGTCGTAGACGGCGCCGATGGTGTCCGGGGTCAGCACCTCGTCGGTTGGCCCGGACGCTACGACCCGGCCGTCGCGAAGCAACACCAGGTCGCGACAGAGCCCGGCCGCGAAGTTGAGATCGTGCGTGCAGATGACGGCGGTGGTCCGATGCGTGCGGTTCAGTTCCTGGATCAGCGTCGCGGTCCCGAGCTGGAACGAGAGGTCGAGCGACGATGTTGGTTCGTCGAGCAGCAGCACGCGGGTGCTGTGCGCATCGTCGCGCGGCGTGTCCGCTGTACCCGGGGCGCGCTCGAACTGGGCGAGCGCGCTGGCCATCACGACCCGTTGCTTTTCGCCCCCGCTCAGCGTGCGAAAGGTTCGTTGCTCGAGGTGCGTCGTGCCGGTCGCCGCCAGCGTCCGACGCGCGATGTCGAGATCGGCCGGGCCTTCCAGTTCGAATGGTTGCAGATGGGGGTAGCGGCCCATCAGCACGATTTCGAGGACGCTGTAGTCGAAGGCCAGCTCCGTCTCTTGCGGCACGACACTGATGCGACGGGCCAGCGTCCGCCGGTCGATATCTGCCAGGTCCAGGTCGTCGAGCGAGACGCGGCCGCTTTGCGGGGTCAGCAGTCCGGCCAGGAGCTTGAGGAACGTGGTCTTGCCCGACCCGTTCGGGCCGAGCACGCCCACCAGCCCACCGGACCGCACCGACACGGACACGTCGTTCAGCACCGGCGCGGCGCCGTAACTGAACGAGACGTGCTCAGCGAGCAGCACGCCCGGCTCCCGCGCTAGACGTGGGGTCGAGACGGGATCCTGCGCTCAGAAGGTGATGCATCGGTTCCTTTCGGCGTGACCACGCGCCGTGCCGGTTCGATAACGAACCGGCGAAAAGGACGAGCCCGAGTGGTCAGGTCTCCTGACTTGTGGATCGTCGCGGAACGACTACGCCTTCCCACGTCCAGTGACGCAGTGGCGGGCGACTCGTCGGGGTCGGTAACACCGATGCGACGTGTGCGCCAGTTTGTCGTTCCGCTCCCCACTTACAGTGGCGGGACCGTGTGGGATTCGCACCCACTTCCCTTGACCATTCAGGGAGCGTCGAGTTGTGGCCAGCGAGTATAGCATGGCCACGGGGGCCGGCCTTCGGAGCCCCCCGAGGGCCTGCGGTGGTTGCCGAGGATGGCCACTCCGACGTACGATACCCGTTTGTAGCGCACGGCGAGGAGCCGTCGGTCGCGGCCGTTAGCGACGAGGAGGATGGGCCGAGGTCGCGAGCGGCGCGAAGCCAGGTGTGGGGAGTGTCATGACGATGCAGGTCTGCCAGGAGACGGGGGAGCACGGCCAGACGGCGCCTGAACGCCCGCCGGTCATCTCCACGCGCCTGCGGGCCGCCGGCCTGGTGGACATCGCCGGCAAGCTCGACCGCGGGGTCCGTCTCGAGCTTGCAGACGGTCTCCAGTTGTTCGCGTGTTCGGATCTGCTCGCTGTCGGCTGGCTGGCGAACCGGGAACGCGAGAAACGACATGCCGGCCGGACCTATTTCAACCACAACATCCGAATCGAGGCGACCAACGTCTGCGTCGCCAGTTGTCTGTTCTGCGCGTTCGCCCGCTTGAAGCCGGGGGACACCGGCGCCTATACCCTCAGTCTCGACCAGGTGTGGGACAAGTTACGCGCCCGCTCCGACCAGGCCCTGACTGAGGTGCATGTGGTCAACGGGCTGCACCCGGACCTGCCGTTCGACTACTACCTGGAGCTGCTGCGCGGCCTCAAACGTATCCGGCCGGACGTCCATCTGAAGTGCTTCACGGCGGTGGAGATTGCGTTCTTCGCTGATCTGTACGGGCGGACGGACGAGCAGGTGCTGCGCGAGTTGATGGCGGCCGGGCTCGATTCGTTGCCGGGCGGCGGCGCGGAGGTATTCGCCGACCGGGTGCGCCGCAAGATCAGCCACGATAAGTGCGGCGCCGACCGGTATCTCGATATCCATCGGACCGCGCATCGCCTCGGCATGCGGACCAACGTCACGATGCTCTACGGGCACATCGAAACGCACGAAGAGCGGGTGGACCACATGTTGCGGGCCCGCGCGCTGCAGGACGAGACCGCCGGGTTCCAGGCGTTCATTCCACTGGCGTTTCACCCGGACAACAATCAGATGCGGAAGCTCCCGGCTCCGACCGCGGCCGAGACCCTGCGTGTGCACGCGGTGGCGCGTCTGATGCTCGACAACGTGCCGCACATCAAGGCGTTCTGGATTGCGACCGGCGTCGAGACCGCCCAGACCGCGCTTTGGTTCGGGGTGGACGATCTGGACGGCACGGTGCAGGAAGAGCAGATTTATCACATGGCCGGCGCCAAGACGCCGGCGGCGCTGACCACCGACGATATCAGCGCCCTGATCCGGGTCGCCGGCCGGGATCCGATCGAACGAGACACGCTCTACAACGTCGTGACGCAGCATTGAGTTCAGGCCGTATTTCAGCGAGTATTCCAACCACGTTTCGAAGGAGAATTCGACATGGTGCACGAGCTTCCGAGCTTGCCGTATGATTTCGACGCCCTCGCCCCGCACATCGACCAACAGACGATGCGTATCCACCATGGCAAGCACCACGCGGCCTACATCGCCAAGCTGAACGGCGCACTCGAAGGGCACCTGGGACTGCAGGGGAAGAGTGTGGATGCGTTGATCGCCGACCTCGACGCGCTGCCCGAGGGGATCCGGGGCGCGGTTCGCAACAACGGCGGGGGTCACGCCAACCACACCCTGTTCTGGCAGGTCATGGCGCCGAACGCCGGTGGGGTGCCGACCGGTCAGATTGCCGACGCGATCAACGGGTCGTTTGGCAGCTTCGACACGCTCAAAGAGCAGTTCGCGGCCGCGGCGATGGGTCAGTTCGGGAGCGGCTGGGCCTGGGTCGTGGCCGACGGCACCGCGCTGTCGATCGAGAGTTCACCCAACCAGGACTGCCCGGCGATGAGCGGCAAGAAGGCCGTTCTGGGAATCGATGTCTGGGAGCACGCCTACTATCTGAACTACCAGAACCGCCGGCCGGACTACATCGCCGCGTGGTGGAACGTGGTGAACTGGGCCGACGTCAACCGGCGCCTCGGATAGCGGAAATACACGAAGTCGGGAGGCCGGGGCGGTGTCGCCGATCCGGCCTCCTGCGTCCGCCCCGCCCAACGCGCGTCTGGCGCGGCACCTCGGGCGCGACCTCATGACCCTGTCCTACGTCCTGTTTCTGTTTCTCGCCCATCTCGGTGTCGGGATTATCGGAACCTTGGTCCTGGTGCCGCGCGTGGCCGGGGTGCAGTTCTTTCGGTTTAACGCCGGGTTCGCGGCGGTGCTGCTGCTCGTGGCGCTCGCGCTGCGTCCAGCGGACATCGTGTTTGGATCGGGTCTGCAAGGGGTCGCCCTGGTGGCCCTCGCCTGTTCGACCGGCGCCATCCTCATCTACTGGGCCACCATTGGCCGTGTGCTGGGTCGGTTTCGTCCGGTCTTGGTGTGGCTGGCGGTTCTGAGTGGGGTGGGCGCTGTCGTCGGGCAGGGCCTGGCGGTTGCACCCGACGCCGGGACACTGGTCGCCGGGCTGACCGTTGCCAGCTTTCTGACCTCGACCGCGCTGCTCGGAAGCACCTCGACCGCGATGATCCTGGGCCACTGGTATCTGGTGCTGCCGTCGATGGATGTGTCGCTGTTGCAGCGGATCGTCAAGTTTCACATCGGGTCCACCGCCGTGCGGATCGTCGTCGTGGTGGGTATCGTCTGGTGGGCGATCGCGATGGCCGATCTCCCGGGCCCCGGTTTTCAGCGGTACATCCTTTCGCTCGACGGGGTGTTCTTTTGGCAACGGATCCTGTTCGGGCTCCTGGGGCCTGTCGTCCTCGCCTATATGACCTGGGAGACCGCAAAGATCCGAGCCACGCAATCAGCCACCGGTATCCTGTATGTGGATTTTTTTACCGTCATCGTCGGCGAGGTCCTGGCAAAATACATTCTTGTCGCCACGACGGTCCCGGTGTGATCCGCCTTCGCCAAGGCTACGGCGGACAGGTCCGCCGCCGCCAGGCTGTGGCCGCCGGGCGGGGCCGCAGCCCGGTAGGGGGGAGGGCCTGGCGGCCAAGGCGCGCACATGCGCGCCCCGCGGCCACGGAGTGCCGGCAGAATCGCACGTAGCAAGGCCCTTTAGGGCCGCCTAGTAACCATGGAAGTCACCGTCGTATGTCATCAGTGCGGAAGTGCCCTCCCGGTCGAGGCCACTGACGCGTCGCTGCAGATCAACTGTGGCGGTTGCCGGCAAGCGTTTCTGCTGCGTTTCTCGGACGCGGTTCGTGCCGACGAGCAGGTCGACCAGTGCCCGGTGTGCGAGGGCGGCGACTTCTACATGCGGAAGGACTTCGACCCGAAGGTCGGGGTCACCGTCATCGTCATTGCCGCGCTCATCAGCGCCGGCTTCTACTACTATGGGGAGGACCTGGCCGCCTACGCCATCCTGGGCGGTGCCGCCCTGATTGACCTGGCTGTCTACAGTCGGCTGAAAGATCTAACGGTGTGTTACCGCTGTCACGCGGAGTTCCGCGGCACGTACGAGCAAACGGCCGACCCGTTCGATCTCCACACCGCCGACGAGCTCGAGCAGGAGTACGAACGCAAGATCGGGAAGCGCTAGGCCCCCGACCAAGGGCCAAAGCCGGTCGGCTCTACCTTTGTGGCGCAGGCCTTCAGGCCTGCGATCTCACGGGAGGAAGCCCTAAAACAGCTTTACTTCGACGATCTCGCCTTCCTCGACGATGTCCGTCTGGGCCGGAATCTCGATGTATCCGTCCGCCTGCGACATGCTGGTGATGTCGCCCGAGGCCTTGAAGGCGGACACGGCCGTGCCATCGACCACTCTGACCGTATAGAACTGATGGCGTCCCGGGGTCGACACAATACGCTGCGCCGTCGGCACTGACACCGAGCGGAACCGGTGTTCCGGCAGACGGGCCAGTCGGCGTAGCACCGGCACCAGCAACATATAGGCGTTCGACAAGCACGACGTCGGATAGCCGGGCATGCCCAGCACCGGGGTGGTGCCAATTGTGCCGAAGACGGTCGGTTTGCCCGGCTTCACGGCGATGCCGTGAAACAGGATCTCTCCCTTCAGTCGCATCACATCGACGGTCAGATCGCGCTCGCCCACCGAGCTGCCTCCGGAGAACACCAGGATGTCGTGCTCGAGACAGGCGTCCACCGTCTTGCTGAGTTCGTCGAGATTGTCCGGCGCCGTTGGCAGCGCCACCGCCACCCCGCCGTGCTCGCGGATGACCGACCCCAACGTGAATCGGTTGATGTCGTAGATTTGGCCCGGACCGAGTGGCTGACCCGGAGCGATGATTTCGTTCCCCGTCGACAGGATGGCGACGCGCGGTTTCGCGTACACCTCGATGCGGCCGATCCCCAGCGCCGCAATGGACCCGACCCGGCTCGGGGTCAGCACGTCGCCCGGCTGCAGCACCTTGGCGCCGGTCGCAATGTCGGCGCCGCGCCGGCCCACGTGCTGGCGCGGGTACACGGGCGTAAAGATGGCAACCTGGTCTCCGTTTCGCCGGTCTGTTTCCTCCACCATCACCACTGCGTCGGCGCCGTCCGGCATCGGCGCACCGGTGGCAATTTGCGTGCACTGCCCGGTCACGAGCATCTTCGACGGCATCCCGCCGGTATGCACCGTCTCGACGCACGTGAGCACGCATGGCTCCATCCGGCTGGCGCCGAACGTGCTGTCGGCGACCACGGCATAGCCATCCATGGCCGCCCGGTTGAACGGCGGCACATCCTGGTCGGCCACCACCGGAACCGCGAGGACCCGCCCGACGCTCTCCTCAAGGTCTATCTGCTCCGTCCGGTCCAGCGGTACGGACGCACCCATGGCCAGCGCCAACGCTTCCCCGATCGGAATCGTGTCGCGAATCGGCCGCATCTTGGTCCCTGTCATGATTTAGACGGGGCTTCGCCCCGGACCCCCGCGGGCGCTGCGCGGGGACCCCTAATGCCCCACACCGCGCCCGCGAGGCGCGCACGTGCGCGCCTTGGTCGAGGTTCGAGCAACGCGGTCGCCGGCCTGCCTCTGCCGGGCGTTTGCCAAGAACCGCACGCCGGTCGTACACCAGATTTCGTAGCAAGGCCCTTTCCGCCTTCGCTGAGGCTACCGCGGACAGGCAGGGCCGCCGAATCCGTGTCCCGTCTCGTGAGCGACTGCGCGCGTTGCATCTACCGTGTGACCTCTCGCACCAGGTGCCCCAGTTCCGGCAGCACCAACCGGCTCATTCCTAGACGGACGGCGTTCTTGGAACCGGGCAAGGAAATCAGAATCTTGCCACGAGCGGTCCCCGCGCAGGCGCGTGACAGCATGGCGGACGGGCCGATCTCCTCGAAGCTCAGCGTCCGGAACAGCTCGCCGAAGCCGTCGATCCGTTTGTCGAATAGTGCGCTGACCACCTCATAGCTGCCGTCTCGTCGGCTGATGCCGGTGCCTCCGGTCGTGATGACCGCCTGGACGGCTTCGGCATCCAGCTGTTGCTCGATGGCGCCGCGCAGCGTGGCCGGTTCATCCGGCACGATGGCATGCCCGAGCACCTCGTGGCCGTCCCCGGCGAGCAGCTCCCGCAGCAAGCGTCCGCCGGTGTCGTTCTCGTCCGTGCGCGTGTCGCTCACCGTCAGCACATAGCATCGGATGTGGGTCGGTGAGGCAGCGCGATGTTCCTGGTGACTCATCCGCTAGATGATAACTGGTGTCGCCTCGGCTGGTTCGGCCGCTGGTGTGGCCACTGGTTGCACCGCCCCGTTTGGTCTACCATCCGAGCGTGCGCCCCCTCGTTGGTTTCAGTCTCATCGGCTGCGTGGCCGCCGGCGCGCTGCTGATGGCCGCGCCGCCCCCGGTCCCGCCCCACCTTGACGGCCCCGCCGCTCGGTGGGTGACCGAGACACTCGAGGCGATGACGCTCGACCAGAAGATCGGCCAGCTCATCGTCCCGTCGTTCCGCTCCACCTATCTCAGCAGCGACAGCGAGAGCTACGACGAACTCGTGTCACTGGTGCACGAACAGCATGTCGGCGGGTTCCTGTTGTTCGGGGGGCGCGAACCGGTCCCGAACGTGTTGCTGAACGCTGGCTACTCACGATCGGTGCTGGGACAGCCCTTGGCCGCGGCCTCCATTACCAACCGGCTGCAGGCTATTTCCGAGCTGCCGCTGCTCAACAGCGCCGACTTCGAAACCGGGGTCGGGTTCCGGCTCACCGGCGCCACGACATTTCCAAGCGCCATGGCGTTCGGCGCGGCGGGCGACGACCGGCTGGCATTCGAAGCCGGGCGTATCACGGCCCGCGAGGCCCGCGCGCTCGGTATCCACGTGAACTTCGCGCCGGTGGCCGACGTCAACAACAACCCGCGCAATCCGGTCATCAACACGCGCTCGTTCGGCGAAGACCCGGCCGCGGTCGGCCGCCTCGCCGCCGCCTATGTGCGGGGCCTGACCGAGGGCGGCATGCTGGCGACCGTGAAGCATTTCCCCGGGCATGGGGACACGGATACGGACTCGCATCTCGGGCTTCCCCTCATCTCGCATCCGCGTGCGCGGCTCGACCAGGTCGAGTTGCCGCCGTTTCGTGCCGGCATCGAGGCCGGTGCCGCCGCCGTGATGACGTCTCACATCCAGCTCCCGAGCCTCGACCCGGAGCCGGCCCGGCCCGCGACCCTCAGCTACCCCATCGTCAGCGGTTTGTTGCGCGAGGAGCTTGGTTTCGACGGGCTCGTCTACACCGATTCCATGCGGATGCGCGCGGTGACGGACCTGGTCGAGCCGGGCGAGGCGGCCGTCGGCGCCATCGCCGCCGGCCACGACATCGTGCTGCATTCGCCAGACGACCCGGCAGCGTTCGCCGGTCTCAAACAGGCGGTCGAAGACGGCACGCTCACCGCCACGCGGGTCGACACCTCCGTCCGGCGGGTTCTCGAGGCCAAGGCCAGACTCGGCCTCCACCGGAATCGGTCCGTGAGCTTCGACACGCTCCCGCTCGTCGTCGGCACCCGAGCCCATCTGGGTGTCGCGACCGAAGTCAGCCGTCGTGGCATGACGCTCATCAAGGATGAACGCGGCGACGTACCGTTGACGGTGCCCCGGTCCGCATCGGTGCTCTATCTGTCGGTCCTCGACTACCCGTCCGGGTGGGGCAACGGCGCGCCGAGTCGCACCTTTCTCCCCGCACTCGAGGAGCGCTGGCTCAATGTCACGGCCGTCGAAGTGTCCGACCGCACCTCCCGCGCAGAGCTCGAACTCGTACGCGCCAGCGTCGACCGCTACGATGCCGTCGTCGCGTCCGTCTTCGTCCGGACGGCATCATTCAGCGGGCGAATGGATCTCACGCGAGATGTCGCCGATCTCTTGCGTGCCGTTGCCCGACGCAGCGCCATCACCGAGCGGCCGTTCGTGACCGTCTTCTTCGGCAATCCCTACGCCGCCACCTTCCTGCCCGAACTGCCGGCCATGCTGCTGACCTACGATTTCTACGATCTCGCCGAGGACAGTGCCGTGCGGGCAATCACTGGGCAGGCCTCCATCAACGGCCGTTTGCCGATCGCGCTGGGCGATCAGTTCCCGGTAGGCCACGGACTGACCCGTCCGGGGCGGTGATATAATTGCGCGCTGGCATCGACGCCGACGACCGCGACGATCCCACCAACGTCTCACCTCACGCGCCCTTAGCTCAGCTGGATAGAGCGTCCGGCTACGAACCGGGAGGTCGCAGGTTCGAATCCTGCAGGGCGCACCACACTTTTCAATAACTTACGGGGATCGGTCTCGGCGCGTGCTGTGGACGGTGCCCATTTCTGTGTCCACCCCACGCTAATCGCGGCGTGAGGCGGTGCTGGTGTTGGCGCCTGAGCGGTCTGACGAGTCCCTGACGGCCGTGTTGCGACCAGCGTATCGAGCGCACCGCGCTGGGCCTCGTTCCCGATGTGCCCGTACCGCTTCGCCATATTGGCGGTCGTGCTTGCGCTCCAACCCATGATCGAGGCGACCACGGAAAGCGACGCGCCCCGTTCGAGCAGGCGGGTGCAAGCGGTGTGTCTGAGGTCGTGAAACCGTGCTTCGACACCGGCCTGGCTCTTGGCGGCGTTCCAGGCAGTCTTGATTTCCCGAATTGGCTGCGTCGGGTCTACCGTCCTGGTGTGCGGTTTTCGCTCGTTTCCCGCAAGGCCGTAGTGTGTTCCCGTGGGAAGACGTAGTGGGGCGACTGCCTGTCCGGGAAGTTCGTCGCCCAACTCTGCAGCGTCATGAACACTCGCTCGTTCAGCGGAATCACCCGTCCGCTGCCCGCCTGGGTCTTGGTCGCGCCGACGGTCAGCGTTCGGTCGAGGAAGTCGATCTGGCGCCATCGGAGAGACTGAATCTCGCCACGGCGCATCCCAGTGTGCAGCGCCAGGGTCACCACCGGGAGGAGGACACGCGAGCGTCGCTTCCGGCAGGCGTTCAGCCGCCGCCGCTCCTCGTCCTCGGTCAGCGCCTTTCGGGTAACCTCGTGGACCGGCATCATCCTCACGTCGGGCTGCATCGCTGCCCACAAGCGGTGCCGGCGCAGAATCGCACGCACAGTGCCGACCTCAAGATTGACAGTCTTGGGGGAGGCGCCGGCCTTCGACCTGGTGTTCTGGTAGTGCGCGATGTCCTCGGCCGAGATGTCGATCAAGAGCAGTGAACCGAAGACCGGCTGCAGGTGCTTCAGGTTGTGCTCTTCGACCTCGTAGGACTTGACGGCCCACGTGGGCTTCTTCAGTTTCATCCATTCGTCAGCGGCGACGGAGAAGGTGACCGGGGCGACCCGCTTCCGAATGCCGTGGACAGCCTCTTCGAGCTGCTGATGGCGCTTCCTCTCGGCCTGCCTCCAGCTCCGGACCGTCTCAAGGGACGTGTCCACCTCCTTCGCGACCTTGCTGGCAGGCTGGCCCTCTCCGAGGAGACGCAGGGCCGTACGTTTCCGCCGTCGGTAGTCCTTCGTCTTGCACGAATCGCTGCAGAACTCCCGATGGCTCCGGAATCCAGTTTGCGCCGTAGAGATTTCGAACGGGTTCCGGCAGAACTTGCACGTCTCGAACCGCTTGTCGTCTACGACCGCGAGGGCGAGTTTGCCACCACATTGCCGCCAGGAGCGTCAGGGGCGCATACGACAACCGCGGAGGGAGCTGTCGTAGCCAGGAATCTGGACTATGTTCAAGAATGGCATCAAGATGCGATTGTGCTCGCATCTACGTGCTACGATGAGCCATGCGAACGACGATCAAGCTCGACCCCGATGTGAGCGCCGCCATCGAAGAGGTCCGCCGACGGTCCGACCGGGGTGTCAGCGAGACCGTTAACGACCTGATTCGACGAGGTCTCGAGACCGCCGTGGACCGGCCCGCCTTCGTGCAGCGCACGCAGGCGCTCGGCCTGCGGATCGACGTGGGCAACGTGGCCGACGCGCTCGAGCTAATCGAGGGGGCCACCCGCGGCTGATGCTGGTCGACGCCAATCTGTTGCTCTACGCCGTGGACGAAACCAGTCCGCACCACCGGGCCAGCTACCAGTGGTTGAGCGGAGCCCTGACCGGGGACCGGAGAGTGGCGCTGCCGTGGCAGAGCCTGTCCGCCTTCGTCCGGATCGCGACGAACCCACGCGCGTCAGACCACCCGCTGACTCCAACGAACGCGTGGGGATTCGTCCGCGACTGGCTGCGCTGTGACCTGACGTGGACTCCGAACCCAACCGACCGGCACCAGGACGTGCTTGGCTCACTGATTTTGCGGTACGACCTGCGGGCAGGCCTGATCCCGGACGCCGAGCTGGCGGCCTTGGCGATCGAGCATGGGCTGAAGGTGTACTCTGCCGACACCGACTTTGCGCGGTTCGAGGAGATTGACTGGGTCAACCCGCTCAGATGAACCGCTCGCACTGGAAACCCCGGAAGCCCGTAGCTCGAAGCCCGCAGCTTGTAGCCAGATGAGCACTCGAGCCCGCTACTCCCTCCTCTCGAGCCTCGGTCGAGGCGGCATGGGCGAGGTGTTCCTGGCCGACGACACCCAGCTCGGTCGCAAGGTCGCCATCAAGTTTCTGACCGAAGCCCTGGAAGCGGACCCCAAGGCGCTCGAACGGCTCTATCGGGAAGCGCGGTCGGCGGCGGCGCTCGATCATCCCTACATCTGCAAGGTGTTCGAGATTGTTGAGATCGACGGACGCACCGGCATCGTCATGGAGCACGTGCACGGCGAGACACTGCAGGCTCGGATGCGGCAGTCGCGGCTGCGGGTGGCCGACGCGCTGGCCATTGCGGGTGAGATCGCCGAAGCGCTCGACGAGGCGCACACCCGTCTCGTGGTGCACCGCGACCTGAAGCCGTCGAACGTGATGCTCGCCGAGAGCGGTCACGTCAAGGTGATGGACTTCGGGCTCGCCAAGCCGATGGCGGCCGCCGACGGACCGAGCGAGCAGGAGGAGACGGTCGGACCGATCACCGAGTCTGGGGTTCGGATCGGCACTCCCGCCTACATGTCGCCGGAGCAACTCCTCGGCGGCGAGGCCGACGCTCGGTCCGATATCTTCGCGTTCGGGGTGTTGCTCTACGAGCTGTTCGCCGGTGTGCACCCGTTCACCCGGTCCAATCCCACCACCACGATGGCGGCGGTGTTGCGCGACACGCCGGCGCCGATCGGGACACATGCCCCGCAGGCGTCCACGGGCGTCCAGGTCGCGATCGATCGGCTGCTGGCGAAGGAACCGGACCAGCGGTATCAGTCGTTCTCGGACGTCAGGACCGACCTGAGCCGGCTCGCCGACGAGACGTCGAGTTTGACCCCGGCCCCTGGGGCGGGCGGTTCACTCTCGTCTGGACGCACGCCATACGTGGGACGCGAGGCGGAGCAGGCTGAGCTTGCACGATTGCTCGACGATGCAATAGCCGGTCGGGGCGGTCTGGTGTTCATTGGCGGCGAACCGGGGGTCGGCAAGACCCGCATCGCGGGGGAACTGCTCCGTCAGGCGCGTCATCGCGGCTGTCTGGCGCAGACGGGGCACTGCTACGAGATGGAAGGCACGCCGCCGTTCATCCCGTTCGTCGAGATGATCGAGCGTACGGCCCGCATCGTCCCAAAGGCGGCGTTCCGCGAGGCGCTGGGCGACGCTGCGCCGGAGGTGGCGCGGCTGGTGCCCGAGCTGCGCCAGCTGTTTCCGGACCTGCCACGCCCGGCCGAGCTGCCGCCAGACCAGCAGCGGCGCTATCTGTTCAACAACTTCCTGCGCTTCATCGAGCGCGCGTCCCGGGCGACGCCACATGCGCTCCTGCTGGACGACCTGCACTGGGCCGACGAGTCGACGCTGCAACTCCTGCAGCACATCGCCCCACATCTTGCGCAGATGCCGATGCTGGTCGTCGGCACGTACCGGGATGTCGACCTCGACGCCGAGCGCCCTTTTGCCCGGACGCTCGAAGCGCTCACCCGGCAGCGGTTGGCGCAGAAGATCGCGTTGAAGCGCCTGGATCGGGCGCTGGTCGGTGACCTGCTCGCCGCCCTGGCCGGGCAGCCGGCGCCGGGTCCGCTCGTGCGGGCCGTGTTCCGCGAGACGGAGGGCAACCCGTTCTTTGTCGAGGAGGTCTATCACCACCTGGCCGAGGAAGGGAAGCTCTTCGACGGGGAGGGGCGGTGGCGAGCCGACCTCCGTGTGGAAGACCTGGACGTGCCGGAGGGGATCAAGCTGGTGATTGGTCGGCGGATCCAGCGGTTGAGCCCGGAGAGTCGTCAGCTGCTGACGATGGCGGCGGTGGTGGGGCGCAGCTTCGACTTGCAATTGCTGTCCGCGCTCGGAAGCGAGGAGGATGCCGTACTGACGGCACTCGAGGATGCCGAGGCGGCGCAGCTCATACGGGCGGTCGCCACCGGCCGGGTCCTGCGCTGGGAGTTTGCCCATGGCCTCATCCGGCAGACCCTTGAGGGCGCGCTGTCGTTGCCCCGCCGCCAGCGCGCGCACCTGAGGGTGGCCGAAGCGATGGAGCGGGTGTACGGCGAGCGGGTCGAGCGACAGGCGGCCGGTCTGGCCCATCACCTCTACCAGGCCGGCGCCGCGGCCGACCCGGAGAAGGCGGTTCGGTTCCTCACGTTGGCGGGCGACCAGGCGGCCGCGTCGGGTGCGTTCGACGAGGCCGTGCGGCTGTTCGACGATGCGCTGTCGACGCTGGACGAGGATGACCCGTGCCGCCGCGCCGATCTCCAGACCAGACGCGGACAGGCGCTCCGTGCCATCGATCGCTACGACGAGGCGATTGAGGCCTTCCAGACTGCGCTAGACGATCTGGAGCGGTTAGGCGACGCGGCCGGTCTCGCCGAGGCAGGCGAAGCGCTCGCCACGACATTGGTTTGGCTGGCCAGACTTCCCGAGGCCCGTGACGTCGTCGACCGGGTGCTGCCCCTGCAGCCGAACGACGCGACCGAGAACCGCTGTCGGCTGTTGCTGGTCTCGGGGGTGGTGACCAGCTCGCAAGGAGAGCCAGCCGGTCTGCGACAGTTGGCCGAAGCTCAGGTGCTGGCGGAGGCGTCCGGCGATCCGCGTCTGGTGGCGACCGCGGTCGCCAGTGCGGCTGCGGCAGGTTTCCACTGGATGCTTGTCCGTGAGGACGTCGAGGCCGCGCACCCTTCGCTGCCGGCCGCCAGGGAGTCGGGCGATCCCTGGGATCCCTGGTTCCTGGCGGATCTCCTCTGGACAACGGGATTTTTGCGGTGGATGGCCGGCCGACTCGACGAGGCCCAGCGACTGCTCGACGAGCTCGATCCGCTTGCGAACCGGCTGGGTCACAGCTATGCCGCGGCGGTGGGCGGGCTCGTCCGGATGATGATCGACTTCACCCGCTACGGTGACATCGAGGCGACCGCAACATGGGCGACGGGTGCAGGCGAGCGAATGGAGGCCGCCGGGCTGGTGGTGGTCACCTCCCTGAGCCACCGGCTGCTCGCTGCGGCGCGCTTCTATGGCGGCGACTGGACGGCCGCGGAGACGTCGTTGCGGCATGCCATGGAGATCGATCTCATCCCGAGTATGCGCGGCATCTCCGATGGCCAGCTGGCGGTGCTACTGGCCTGCGTCGGGGAGCCAACCGCGGTCGATCTCCTGGAGAGCCTTGCTCTCCCGTCCGCCGGGCGACCCAACACCGGGGGGCGGTGGGCTGCGCTGTCAGGCGCCGTGCAGGCCGGTGTCGAGCTGGGCCGGTTGGATGAGGTGGCCGCGCTCTACCCGTTGACACTCGAAGCACTCGAGACCGGCGCGGTGATCGGTCGCGACTTCTCGATGTGGGAGGCCGTGGCTGGCATGGCGGCCGCCGCTGGCGAGCAGTGGGAGACGGCTAACACCCACTTTCAGACCGCGCTTCGCCAGGCCGAGGTCATCCCGAACAAGATCGGCCAGCCGGAGGTCCGCCGCGCCTGGGCGCGGATGCTGATCCAGCGGGGTGGCCCGGGCGACAAGGATCAGGCGCGCACCCTGCTCGACAAGGCCATCGAGCTGTATGACGAGCTCGGCATGCCGAAGCACCTTGAGATGGCGATGCAGATGTTGAACCCCTAGTGAGCGCCCGATGCCAAATGGTATTATCAGATATCATCTGATATCACTTGGAGGCATCCCTTGGCCAGCGTCCAGATCAGCGCCCGGATCGACCCCGCCCTCAAGGACGCGGTCGACGCCTACTGCCGGAGCCACGGCATCGTCGTGAACCACTTCATCCAGCAGGCGTTGCTCGACCGGCTCGAAGAGCTGGACGACATCGAGGACTTGAAGAAGCTGCGCCACGAGCCGACCCGGCCGTTCTCGGACGTGCTCGCGGGGCTCGGCCTCGATGACCCGCCGCTATAGAGTCGAGATTACCCGGACCGCGGAGCGCCAGCTCAAGAAGCTCACCCAGGACGATCGGCGGCGTGTGGTCCGAACGGTGGCCATGCTCGCCATCGACCCGCGCCCGCGGGGCGCCAGAAAGCTGGCCGGCTATGATGACGTCTTTCGAGTCCGGACCGGACGGTATCGTCTGATTTACAGCATCGCAGACAAACGGTTGACCGTCCTGGTGCTGAAGATCGGGCACCGCAAGGACCTGTATCGCTCATGAGTGCCCGCGGAGCTCGGTATCGCGTCCTCTCCAGCCTGGGCAAGGGCGGCATGGGCGAGGTGTTTCTGGCCGACGACACCCAGCTCGGGCGGAAGGTCCCCATCAAGTTCCTGACCGAGGCGCTGGAGAACGACGCCACGGCGCGAGAGCGGCTGTATCGAGAGGCTCGCGCGGCGGCGGCGCTGGACCATCCGTGCATCTGCAAGAGCCACGAGATTGCCGAAGTCAACGGCCGGCCGGGCGTCACGAGCGGCGGCGGGGGTCCAAGAACGAGCGTTCTGTTAACTTGGGGGGGGTCGGGTAGAGCGATGGCGCGGACCGGGCTTCGAATGATGCCGACGTCTCCATCGCCCCCCCTGAAATTCCGTACGGTGGGTTTTCCCCAATACGGCTTCAAGGCCAGCCTGTCAGACAGAGCCTGCCGCCACGGGACTGCGGTTAAGCCAGTGCCCGGCATACCCGACGCCGCCGCGACGTTTGCGTCTGTCCTTCGCCGACGTCAGCCACCATGACCCCATCTGGCTCTGCGTCCAGATTCGCTGGCGCGTCCGTCGACCGCTGTGCGAGAGGGCAACCCTCTCTACCCCAGGGGTCCTTGGCTCCGGTCCGAGTTCTGTTGTCTCGGACCCTCCTCGCTTCCTAC